>JACDHC010000284.1 GCA_013821245.1 Candidatus Nitrosopumilus sp. | reverse complement strand
ACGCACAATCTCGATTTTCATCAAAGATATAAAATGCTGGGTGCACGGAATGTATGCCCCAGCAAATAACTCAGAAAAACAAATATTTTGGCAATTATGGCGAGACGAATTATGTGGAAAAAATAAACTTGAGAATAGAATTATAATAGGAGATCTAAATCAAATAATCACAGACAAAGATAATACAAGTGGAAAAGCTGCGATAACAAAAGAATTTAGGGATATACTAGATAATGGATTCCTTGACATATGGCGAATGCAACACCCGACAGATCGAGAAATGACCTTTCGACAAATAAGAGATGGAAATACATATAAATCACGATTAGACATGGTACTATCAAATACAAACTCAAAAATCCACACTTGGATCGGCGAACCAGACATATATGACATATCTGATCATTGCTATATTGCATGTACAATTCCAACAAATGTAAATAGAGAAAAAGTAAATCAATCACCCTTTAAAGAAGAAGGACCACCAAACTATAAATTTGATGATGGGGAAAAATGGGAGAAGTTTCACAAAGAACTCAAAGCGCAGTTAGCACAATTTAATGCATCAGAAGAAAGTAATATCGAAACAATGTACGGAAAATTCGAAAATATAATCAAGAGTTCAATGAAAAATAATTTTAAAATCAGAGGAAAATTCCCTTTAATTCCAAGAATAGTATTACATCTTAGAATTCAAAAACGAAGACTTGAAAATGGATTGCACGCATTCTGTACGATGGAAAAAACTCAACGAGTACCTAGAGCTATACGTAAAATTGAACAAAATACAGCGGAATGGAGAGTAAACATACCGATAGATCTCTCAAGTGATACACTCCATAAATGGAAAACGAAAACAAAGTCCACACACAGAAAAATTGGTAAAATAATTGAAAAAGAAGAAAGAAAAATGAAGCAAAAAACAATCACTGAAGCAATGCAAAGACTCAATATAAATGCGGTTAATAAAAAAGAATCATTTTATAGATCGATAAACCCAGAAAAAAGAAAAGGAAGTGCCCTCTTTACTAATGTGAAAATAGGAGAAGGAATTGTCAGCGGCGACCCCAACATTGTACGAAGCACAGTGCTTACACAAATGATAAATGTGGCAACTACAAAAACAGCGAAACCCGAAAGTAATATCAAAAAACCTTGGTTTGAAACACAACAAGCTAAAAATGCAAAGGAAAAAATGCACACATTAATGGCAAGTCTAATAACTAATATCACTGAAAAAGAAGTGAACAACGCAATAAAGCATAGTGGAAATAAAAGATCCCTCCCTCCGGATGGAATCCCAAACATAATATTTAAGAGAGAAAGAGAAATAATGATAAAACCAATAACAGAAATGTTCAACAAAATATTTAAGAACAAAGAAATACCTAAAGCATGGAGGGAAAGCTTCACAGTTCCAATACCAAAGGATGGGGACACCACCGATCCACTATCCAGTAGACCTATTGCGCTACTAAATAACTGTTATAAAATTTACACATCAATATTGAATAAAAGATTGACTTATATACTTGAAAAAGGAAATTACTTCGGACCATCACAAGGCGGATGGCGTGCAGGTCGCTCTACATTTCATAAAATATTAACAATGATAAATACAATGGAAATAAAAACAAAGAAGGAGGAGAATCTACACCTCCTATGGCTTGATTTAACCAAGTTTTTTAACTCAATAGAAATATGGGCGCTAGAGGATAATATGAGAGAAATGGAATACCCCTGTCATTTTATAGAAATAATAAATAATATGATGAAAGGAAATAAAACAAAATTTCGTACTGCATATGGATACACTGAATGGGGAATCGAAACAAGAGGAACACGTCAAGGGGACACTATCTCCGCAACGCTAGGCCTCATATTTCTCGAACCATTGTTATGGCACCTAGAAGAACAAAACATATACACTTCGATCAGCGAAAATACACACATAAGCTCAAGTGCGTTTGGAGATGATATATTAATGATGACAAACGATGGAGAAAATATACAAAAAGCTGCTAATCTATGTGCTGAATATTCAAATTACTATGGTAGCGAAATAGGAATAAAAGACAAAAAGAAAACTGCATACACAAGCATTTTTGAAGAAGATTGTGTCACAATCACCATGACAAATCACCAAGGAGAAAGAAACATACCAATAATTGAACCAAACGATACGTATCGATACCTTGGCATCCAAACGGGGCCAAAAGGCAATTGGACAACACTAAAGAACGAAGTGTTAGGAAGTGTAATAGGAGCGCTTCGAAATATGACGTATAATTATATGACAGTAAGAATGAAAGTCGAAATAATAAATAAAGTAATATATCCAGCAGTGGCATACAGGCTGATAATTGCGCCTGTG
>JACDHC010000103.1 GCA_013821245.1 Candidatus Nitrosopumilus sp. | reverse complement strand
TGCAACTCAGTTTCCTACAGAATTAGGGGGATTAATATTATCAGATACAGACGCGCATTTCGATATGGATGATGTACTCAATCATTTTGCTGATAAAGTGAAAACTAAAGGCGGGACTAGTGAAGAAATCACCCGCGTATGTAATATCGCAAAAAGAATGTTGACTGAAACCAGCATGGATTCTTATGCAGAATATATTAAGACTTGCCTCCCCTACTGTGCAACTAATCCATATAACGCAAAGTTTATTTCTCGCTGTGTTAAAAATGAAGAAGTTGCTTATCATTATAATCGCAATGAATTGACCACCTTTAATTTTTTGCCTGATCTCAAAAAAATAGAATGCCAAACTTTAGTTATAGCGGGTGATCAAAATCCTATTCATACGGCAAAAAGCGCATTGAAAACTGCTGAAGCTTTGCAAAAAGATAAAGTTACTTTTAAAATATTTTGTGGTGCAGGAAGTCCTGTTTATGCTGATAAAGAAACCGAAGTTATAGAGCTAATCAATGATTATCTAGATGAATTATCAGTAAAATATATGGAAGAAAATACTAATAATCAATGCGCTGATTCAGTGATCCTCCCTCGAAAAACCGGACACCAACATTATGCAACCATACCAGAACTCGCTAGGAGTCTGAATCCCTAAGGTAGAATGAATGCGTTTGCGATTGTAAATACTTCAATGTAATCGAATAGGGCTAATTGAGCCCCCATTCTGGTTTTATAAGAACTGCCATAAATCGCCTCTACTTTCAATGTGTGATAAAAGCTTTCCATAACAGCATTGTCATAACAATTGCCAGCACTACTCATCGTGGTCTAGACATTGGGGTCACTTAATAGTCTCTACTCAGTGCCACTAAAAAATCATCTTCAATCCAATTAGTAGTAAGAAAACAGTAAATAATGTTTTTAAAGCCTCGGGAGGAAATATATGTGATAATTTTGCACCAATACGCGCAAAAAGTATACTTGGAATACCAATCCATGCAAGAATCGGTAAATAAATATAGCCCAAACTATAAGTTGGTAAACTAGCTTGGTGGTATCCCATTATAACAAAACCTAGAGCAGCAAATAGCACAATTATACCACCCACAAATGTTGCTACAGCTATTGAAGTAGATATTATGAAGCCAAATTTTTTTAACAAAGGCACACAAATCGGCCCCATACCCACACCAAAGCAAGTAGCTATAATTCCCATCGGTATGCTGAGTAAAAAGAATTTCTTTTTACTCGGAAGTGCAGATTTTGTACCGTTAAAACGGTAATCAAAAATCATATACAAGGCGATACCAATAACCACAAAACCAAATAAAAATTTAAACATGTAGTCAGAGAGATATCCAGCTAGCAGTACTCCAATCACTGAGCCAATAATTCCTCCGGGTAATAGTTGCGCTACTATTCCTTTAACTTCGGACATATATTTACGCTGAGTATGCATCGAAGCTAGCATCGCAATCACTGCAATACCAAGTGCTGTGCCTACAGCTAGGCGCATTACTAATTCAGATGGAAAATCTTGATAAATAAGCAATGCGGTAAGTATCGGAATTAGAATAGGTCCAGTGCCACCACCTAGAATCCCTGTCAGTAGCCCAGTAAATATTCCAATTACAAGATATAATCCAACTAGATACATAAAGTTACCTTCGTTAGTTCTCTTTCTTTTAGTTTTAAATATTCATTCTTGATGGTTTTTGCTGAAAAATTTAATGCCATTTCTTCCTCTTGACTTAAGTCAGAAAGTAAATTTGTAGGGGATATTCCTGCTTCTGATATATATACTTCAGTACCTAGATAGGTATGATAGACTTGATTCCAACAACATAAAGTCATTTTAGTCGGACATTTGGATACCCAGCTTTTTAAACAATTAACCGTAGCTTGAGCAACAGCAATATGTGGTGGAATACATTGATTTGCTTCCATCATTTGAGTTCCTTTCTGAATAGAATAGTTTTTTATTTTTTCAATTATCTCATTATCTAATAGCTCAAAAATATTTCGTTGATTAATTTTAATTTGAGTGAAAATCGGAACTGCTGAAGGTCCATGTTCGCCTAAAATGTTTAAGCTGGATAGATCAATAGATAAATAATTAAAGCCCGATATTTCATTTATGCCTTGCGCAAGGCGAGCAATATCAATTTGACTTGAAATCCCGACAACTTGCTCAACAGGTAAATTAGTTAAATATTGCAATCTCCATGTAACAATATCTAATGGGTTTGCAATATTAATAATCCGGCAGTGAGGCGGAATAAATTTGGATAATTGAAAAGCTATTTCCTGAGTAATAAGATCGTTAGAAAATAATAGGTCAGAACGATTTTTAATAGACTTATCAATAGGCGCACTGTATGCGGTGATTAAATAATCACAATCTTTTACCTGCTCAAAGCTAGTAGTAAAGTAGAGATTGTCAATTATCTGGCAAATTGAAATTTTATCATATTGGGATTCTAGAATTAATAAGGACTGAATGAGATCCGATATTTTTGATTTTAATCTATTTAAATTAGGCTCAATACAAATAATTTTGGAAACATGGAGATTTTTATTTAATATCTCAAAACATATTTTTGAAAGCAACCACTCCCCTATATTACCGAATCCTACTATGGAGATATTTATATCTTTAAGCATAGTAGCCACCGTTAACGTTTAAATCAAAAATCAATCGATTCATTTGTTTTATGAAAAACCAAATATTATTTATTTGAGTGGCGCACGATACACGAATAAATCCATAGCTACTATCAATGCCAAATGCAGATCCAGGTAAACATGCAATGTCATAGCAATTCATTAATAAATTGATAATGTCCATATCAGTTTTTATGATATAGCTAGCTGGAAAAAAATCGTTATTTTTTTTCAATATGTTGTCAGATACAACTTTATTAATTAATGCTCCGCAATTTAATAAAACAAAAAATCCAGCATCCGGCTTATTTTGTATTATTATTGGCCCAGTCGAGAATGCATTACAGATTGTATCAATATTTTTTTTGTAAGCTGATTTGGAAATATTTTCCCATATCATATGCTCAATTTCTCCAGATAACTTTGCATTTAGTATCGATGTGAGGGCAACCTGGCTAAGCAATGATACCTCAGCAGTCACTGCCATTTGTTGATGTATTAATTTATTAATGAGGTTTTCATGCGCAAATATCATTCCAGCTCTTAAATCTGGTGCACCCGCCAATGCTTTCGCGCATGAAAAAATTGTTATGATTCTGTGGAATAAATCAGGTGCAATATCTAATAATGAGTAGAATTTTGAATAACTTAAATCGCGATATACTTCATCTTGAATAATAATTATATGCTTGTGCTTTCTTAAGCAGTCTGCCAGTTTGAGTAATTCTTCCTCGAGCCATACTACACCACTAGGATTAACAGGATTATTTAAAATTAAGCATTTTATCTCTGGATTAGTTAATAACGATTTCTCTAAACTAATTATATTAGGTCTGAAATTATTTTTTAGTGTATCAATCGTAATTAACTTTGCTCCCATTTCTCTTATTTGTAAGGAGTATTGACTAAAATAGGGAGAAAAAACTACAGCGCTATCATCTGGTTTTAAAGTTGATTTAAAAGCATTCCATAAACCCTGATTGGCACCATTTGTACACATTACATTAATTATATTGCAGTTAATTGCAGGGTAATAATATGACATCAAGTCTGTAATAGCTTTTCGTGTTTGAAGTCTACCTGGCCCTGGTGAATATCCGAATTGTAAAGAACACTTTGGAGAAGATAAAAAATCATTTAAACCTTCAATTAATACTGGATTTACAGGCAAATGAGGTTGACCCAAGGTTAAATCAATAATACAAGGTTTCTTATCGATTACTCTGGAATCATTAATAAGATTCATCTCATTGAAAATTTGTCGAATCGGACTTAGCTGTGTCATATTAACCTACCAAAATTAAAAAACAAATTTATTTACTAACAACTGTCTTCCGCATAAAAGAAGATGCGGTTTTTATTTTAAGTGTGCTTTCATAAGGAACCGTAGTCGCTATATAAACCCAACGAAATAAACAAATGGTTGTAATAAAGGCTAAATAGATTGAATATTTTGATAAGCTTTCAGGTAACAATCGCAGGATCTCAGAGTTTCGGTACCAAGCAAAAATTCCTGCCAATACAACTTGCATTAAGGCTGCTCCGCAAAGTAAGCCACTAGCTATTAGAAACCCTGATTGATGCTGTTCTTCTTTTTGTGTCGTTGTTAAATTCTTATTTGCATTCAAATGGCGTTTTATAAACTGAGATAATAAACTTCCAATAAATAATGGAACTGTTGTGGTTAGTGGTAAATACATGCCTGTCGCAATCCCTATGATAGAAAATTTAAAATGATTCTTATTAAAAAAACAATGAAAAATAATAAAGCAAACAATAAAAGCGGCTCCGATCTCTAAGAGTTCCCATGGAACCGTGTCATTAAATACTGATTCTATAACTGAAGCTATCATCGCCGCAGGAGGAGCTGACAGCGTTTGGGTCTGATCAATACCTGACTGGTTTGATATTCCAGCAATACCATAGGTTTCAAAAAGTAATTGCATAACTACAGGAATCACGGCTGAGGCAATGAGAATACCCAGCAAAAGCATTACCTGTTGTTTCCATGGGGTGGCGCCAATGATGTGACCTACTTTAAGATCCTGAATATTGTCACAGGCAATAGCTGCTATACACGCGATAATGGATGTGACTAATATTATTATTCCCTCAGCGTGCAACATTGTCGAGTGTGAAAAATTTAAACCTATATTCGAACCTAGATAAGCATTAAATAGTACTGCAACTATTAGTGCTCCGGCAACAATAACGCCTGAACCTGGACTCCCTGATACACCAAGCAAACCAGAAAAATAGCCGCACATTGCTGCAAATATAAAACCCATAAATAAAATATAAATGATAAAACAACATACAATGGTCATTGATTGAACATTGGTTACATTGAACTGGATCGAATCAATTTCATTTTGGAATAAAATAAAAAGTGCTATCAATGCAGACATTAAGCAGATTAAAATAAATGAATTAGGTAAATCGCGCTCAGTACCAAGTATTATAGAGCCTCGTTTTTTTCTGGAAAAAAATAATGACTTACAGGTTATAAGGCTTTTAGTAATAGAAGGTTTTAGTGTGACTAATAATGAAAATAAACCTGCAAATAACATGGCACCAATACTAATATAACGTAGCTTGAGATCCCAAAAAGCCATCGCGGTTTGTGCAGAAGTACCAGCATCTGAAAAGCCCAATATAGCAGAGAGTAATGGCATTCCTATTACCCAGCCTAAAATCCCACCTAATAATAGACTCCCGCCAATATTAAATCCGACCAAGTACCCTGTGCCAATCATCGCTGCTGAAAAACCAGTACCCATTCCAAAAATAGCTTTATTACTAATAAACCAAAATTGAAAGTTTTCAGCAATAACTTTAAAACCTGATTGAAATAAATCAAATAAAGCACCTACAGCACCACCCGAAATTATTTTACGCATATTAATATTTTTATCCTCAGCTACCTGCAAAACTGCGGCAATGGCCTTGCCCTCAGGAAATGGAAGTTGAGGATCGCGCATTAGTTTTTTCCGCAAGGGGATTGAAAATAAAACACCCAAGACTCCTCCTAAAAATGCCAAAACAAGACATTTCCAGTATGGAAAATTTAGCCAATAATGGATAATAATTAGGCTTGGTGCTGTGTACACAATACCACCCACCACTGCTTGTCCAGCAGAAGCTGCGGTTTGAATTAGGTTATTTTCAAGAATGCTGTAATTTTTGAAAAATCGAAGAATACTCATTGAAATTATTGCAGCAGGTATTGAAGCCGATGGTAAAATACCTATTTTTAAAGCTAAATAGGTATTGGTTGTAGCTAAAATTATAGTCAGTACAATAGATATGAGAATTGCTCGCATTGTTATTTCTTTTTTTTCTTTAAGCATGGTTATTTATCCTTTAAGGTTTCTCTTTTATTGCGAGTTTGTAAGAAAGGAGAATAACCAAACAGTCGTAATTCATATGCTGACATTGACATTTTCGTTTCATAAGAGAGGTACTGCATTCGGCACTTATCTCTGTAAATATCGGGGCGGAGATAATGAGCCAATAGTGTAAGTCTTTCATTAGCGCTTTTGTTACTACCACCACAATGCCAACAATGTCCATTTAAAACGCAAACATCTCCGGCTTTACCTGTTATGGTAATTTCACCTGATAGCCTGGCTGTGGGCTCGGATAACAAATCTTGTGGTAAAGAATAAGATAAATGGCTTCCAGGAATGATATTTGTAGCCCCATTCTCAATAGTAGAGTCAGTCAAAAAAAGAATTGCGGTACAGGAAAAGTAACCTTTCTCGTCTGGTATTCCTTTGTTTTGATTTATATCCGTATCAGTGTGATAAGCTTGCCTTTGATTTCCTACATATCTGGGTAATGTTTTTCGTGCATTCAGCATTACTAAATTGAAGTTACCCAGAACAGAAGAAATTGCTTGAAGTACCACAGGATGAGCATAAAATTCACTAAATATTCGTCCTTTATCTGCTAAGTTCGCTAAACGAATCACACCAGGTTCAATACATGGATTTTCCATTCCCGCACAATCGCCTTCCATAGAAAAAATAGATCTCACATGTGAATTTATTTGGTTTATTAATTCATAAGGTAATAACTCCTTAAACAAGAAAAACCCATTTTCTTTTAAACTATTGCTATATTTATCATAATGGTCAAAATCGAACTCTGACAATTCCATAATCATTATTCCTTGATTAAATATATTTTCTATAAATTACAGATTATTTATCTTCAAAAATAATTAACTAAAATAATTTTCCATAGACCCTGCTCGCACTGTGTCTAGAGTAAAGCAGTGGAATCCACCTCCAAACAGTCTGCGATGGCGATGACGTACCGGTATTGGTGTCATTTTATGTTTTTCTAAAGTTTGAATTAATTCCGGAAATAACGAATTAACTATCACCTTATCTTCGTCAACTGATAAAACATTAAGGTCAATGTATTTACTAGTTAATATCAAATTA
>JACDHC010000283.1 GCA_013821245.1 Candidatus Nitrosopumilus sp. | reverse complement strand
GTATTAGCCTTTATGCAATACACAATAAAACCATAATTGTTAATGAAGGCAAGATTACAGACATTATAGATAATAATAATATCACCAACAGTGCCAATTATTCTTATTTTTATAAAAACTATCCAAATGCAAATCTAATTGATCTTTCAGGCAAGTATTTAATCCCGGGCTTGTTTGATATGCATGCTCACATAGGAAGCGTGTTAAAGAATACATTCAACAGGACATTTTCAGAAGAGATGATAAGCAACCTTATAGGTTATGGGGTTACTACAATAAGAAATCCTGCCGGACCTACTGAAGAATCAGTAGATTTAAGAGAAATGGTGTCTTCTGGAAAAATCATTGGGCCTCAAATATTAACTGCAGGAAGACTATTAAATTCCCCCCTTATCTCAATACCTTTTGTAGAAAAGGAAATTAGCACGGTTGAAGAGATTAGAGAGGAGATCGAAAATCAATCAAAATCAGGGGTTGATTTCATCAAACTATATGTTGGGCTTGCACCAGACTTGGTAAAAGAGGCAATAAACAAATCCCATTCTCATGGCATCAAGGTAATTGGCCATCTCTACCTTACCAGTTGGACTGATGCGGCCAACATGAATATCGATTTTTTAACTCATGGAGTTCCTGTAAATCCGTATTTATTATCACCGGATGATAGGAAAATCTTTGAGAGAAATGGATACAACCCTTTTGATCATTTTCTTTGGTTAGGATTAGTTGATGTTGATGGTAAAGAGATAGATGAAATGATAGAATCACTTTTAAAAAACAATGTCTATGTAGATCCCACATTGAGTATTTATGCGGCCATGGTAAAGGATAGCCCCAGAGAGCAAATCATTTGGCCCAAAGTATTACAATTAACAAAAAAAATGTATGATAATGGAGTAAAGATCCTATCCGGAACAGATATCCCAAACTTTGAGCTCGTTGCAGGAAAAAGTCTCCATAATGAACTTGAATTGCTTGTAGATGCAGGTATCCCAACCTCAAAGGTACTTCAGATTGCTACAAGAAATGGTGCAGAATCACTTGGAATACTAAATCAAACTGGTACAATAGAAAAAGGAAAACAGGCAGACATTCTAGTGCTCCATTCAAATCCAATTGAAGATATTAGCAATACCCAAGATATCTATATGGTAATTAGCGATGGTAAAATTATTGACAGGAATAAGATATTATCAAGATGATTATTAGGTACCTTTTATCTATAAAGTAAAAAATCAAATGAAGAAAAAGAAAAAATCTAATGCAAAAAATCGGTTAAATCATGTAATTTTAAATGTTTTTTTAGGAATATTAATGATTTATTATCCAATTCGTTTATACGTTTTATAATGTAATCCATTTTGGAATAATTTGGAACTCTATCTAACAGCTGTTTTAACTTTTTAAGATAAACTAGTTCTTCCCTATAATCTTCTCTTAAATAATAAAGACTAATCAAGTTAAAGTAATCGGTAGCCACCTGAAACATATCCTTTAATTCCTCATCCATTCGTAACGCCAACTTTGCATAGTTTATAGATCCATCCAAATCACCCTTATCTTGGTATATCTGTCCAATATTGTTATAATCTATAGACATTCCAGTTTTGTCATTTAATTCTGTCTGGATATCTAGAGCCTTCCTAGCATGGTATAGAGCTCCATCCAAGTCGCCCATGTCTTTTAATATTTGTCCAATATTGCTATACTCTTTGGCTATGCCATTTAAATCGTTTAATTCTTTATATTTTTTTAGAGAAACCTTGGCTAAATTGAGCTTTTCATCCAATTGGCTCGTGTCTTGTATAACATGGTCTTTGTTGTATCATCTGTAGCCATCCCAATCATATCATTAACCACATTATTTATCTATTAATGCATTTATGACCTCACTACAATAAAGATAAATCATAAAATACCTTCTCTAGCCCTAACATCCAGAGTTATATTGATCATTTACACTGGTATTATGACATGTCCATTTCAATTTTTAAGCACAGAATCTCCCATACCTATTGAAATTGCGGGTAAAACAGGCTCCGCCAAAGATACAGCCAAATTTATTTTCATTGATCGGATTTGAAATGTCTTTGTTTTAACTTAAAAATGTCCTTACAATCTATGTCATGCATTAATAGTTTTTTCAATTCTTTTGACATCCCTATTATTACCTTTTTTCTTTAATCATGGAACGCAACATGTAATTTTGTAGAAATAAAATACAGGACGGCAAAAGGTACTAGATATGGTAAATAAAAAGATTAAGTTAATGGATCAAAGTTATCGCCATTATTTTTAATTAGAGGTTATATTGAGTGTTATATACAAGTGCGAATTGGCGGGTTTATCTCCAGGGCTTTGTCATAGCACTCAATGGCCTC
>JACDHC010000282.1 GCA_013821245.1 Candidatus Nitrosopumilus sp. | reverse complement strand
CAGCAGCCGATGACTCCACAGCAGCCGATGAATCCTCTGGCGATTCACCAACTTCACCAACTCCTCAAAGCAACTCAACTTCTGGCGATTCACCAACTTCACCAACTCCTCAAAGTGCTTCACTCTATAGCGATGGACCACTCTTTGTAGTTCCTCAAAGCCCTCCAGCCTCAGGTGGGGATGGTGACATCATAACTCCCTCAAGCGCTGCAGCCTCTGAAGGTGATGGGGGTTCTAAAACACCTTAACACAATTCATCTTAGAGAAAACAATACCTTCCAAATGCGGTTAACATACCTGGCCTCTAAGTCACCTAAAACAGACCCGCGTGATAGATTTAGTGAAAGTCGATAGGTCCTGCAATATGGAAAGGGAACAATCCTTATTTTTTTTTATTATTTCTACTAAACATTTAATAGTCTATTTTTATCGTATTCGTAAAAATCAAAAGATTTGCAGAATTCACTATCTGGTTGGATATGCCTTGCATATTGATATTAAGTACCCAATCTTCTATTACAAAATGTTTTGCATTTATGCGATATTTATCGTAGTAAAAATGTTTTAAAGTAACACCGTATTTATGTAACCTAATCGCTTTTATTACGAAATGTTATTAGATGCCTAGTCTAAATAATTCCGTTTAAATTGAATGTAAATATTCCTATTTAACAGAAATGAAATTGGAGGATATTCCAAACGATTGCTCACAGCAATTTTTATTTGGTCGGTTATAGTTAATTGATAACTAACATGGCTTTTTTTTTGAAAAGAATTTTCTTAAAGCCCTTAAATAACCAACCCTTTACAATGCATAATGGAAAAGATTAATGTTGCATTTTGGAACCTGGGAAATCTCTTTGACACCTCACTATCGTCATCAATAGCATCCGATCTGGAATTTACTACTCAAAGGGGGTGGGATGACACTACAAAAGAGAAAAAGACAGAAAATCTTGCAAAGACAATAAATTCCCTGCACCATGGTAAAGGACCTGATCTACTGGGGTTATGTGAAATTGAAAATGAGAAAATTGCTCAGGATTTAATAGAGAAAATGGGAAAGCAAAATGTTTATGCTATTGCTCAATATGCTGATAGTCCGGATATCAGGGGAATTGATACCTGTTTGATATACTGTAAAGACACTTTTAGATTTAACTTTGCAAAAAGTTACAACATTAACTTTAGGTATCCGACAAGGGATATATTTCTTGTAAACTTGACAATACTCCAAAACAATGCGGAAATATCCGTTCTTGTAAACCATTGGCCATCAAGAGGCGGAGGTCGTTTTGAGACGGAACCGCTTAGAATAGGGGTTGCAGAAAACTGTGCTAGGGCAGTTGAGGACTTGGTGAAGGTTTCAATAGATGAACTTCAAATGTTACCAGATAACATGAGAAGCAATGGGGAGGTTTTGGCAAAAATAAACCAAAAATGGGACAGAAATGTTCTTGTTATGGGAGACTTTAATGACAATCCTTATGACCGAAGTATTTTAAATTATTTGCATGCAACTCCTGATAAAAACAGATTAGTTGACTGGAAAGACCTGTTTGAGCATCCAAACATGAGGAAATGGCCTGCCAGTCGACAGACAGACAAGCACAATTATCTGTTTCAGCATGCCTCTCTCTATAATTGCATGTGGGATCTCATTCCTGAAGGCACAATCTTCTTTGAGGGGGGATTTGACATGTTCGATCAGTTCATTGTTTCCAAAGGATTGCTTGAAGGCAAGCAAGGGTTAAAAATTGATTTGGATCAGATAAAAATAGACGATTCAACAAAAATGGTTAACCATATCCATCCTGAAACTTTTGACCTTTCTGGGGAAGGCAAAATTCACCCTCTATACCGAAAGAGCCCAATGGATTTTGTATACCTAAAGAAGGTTCAGGATGGAAATGAAAGAAATTTGCCCTCAGGCAGGAATGCACTCACTGGTTTCAGTGACCATTTTCCAATTCAATCGGTAATTGATATCCTTAATTAAGAACATAACTAAAAAGCATCAAGTAACGCCTATTGCAAGGGTACGTAAGATAAGACAGGCTATTATTGTTCTTATATATTACTTCCTATAGTTCTTTTTAAAGATAACGTCAAATAGGAAGAATAAGAATGCCTGAGATATTGACTATTGATAATTGATATCATACAAAATATCTCTATTTACATGTAGTCATGATGCCAAAAGATGAGGGTAGGAATATGAAGATCTCATCTGTTCGTTGTTTTCATATTATTTTACTGAAGCCTTAGATTACGTTACCCAGTTGCCTTGGGTGGTGGTGGTTATGGCAAGCAAAACCCCAATTGCAATGGCAATGGACAAAGGTACATGGTGATGTATAAAAACAATCATGAAAAATAGTGTTTATGGGCC
>JACDHC010000281.1 GCA_013821245.1 Candidatus Nitrosopumilus sp. | reverse complement strand
GAGCTTAGGACCGGTGCTGGGGCGACACTTCAATATGCCACCCAATGGTGGTACCCATATGGAATAGATTATCCTGAAAAAGGAAAAAGGGTTTCAATATTAAATGAGGGAATTCATGTTTTAAAGATGCTACTAGAAAACAATGGTTCCGTATCTTCTATACCGTCATCGGTAAGTTTTAAAGGTGATTACTTCAAAATAAATGGAGCTAGTTTTAACAAACCTGCAAAAAAAATTCCCATAACCATTGCTGCAAAGAAAAACCAAATGATGCGGATAGCTGCGAAATATGCCGACATTTGGGAATCATCATACCTTTCACCTACGCAGTTTTCTTCTTTGAATGCTAATTTTGAGGGTCTTGTCATGGCTCTTAAAGAAGGCGACGATAAATACGATCATAGAAAAATATTAAGATCAATTGAACTTGATGTTTTAATTGCAGAATCTGAAATTGAACTTGAATATAGAAAGAGAATTTTTGCGATGGAAAGAGGACCTGCGGTATATAACCAAATTTTAAACAATGGGCTTGTTGGGACGCCTGACAATATTTCAAAAAGGATCAAAGAATACACCAAAGCGGGGATAAATCAATTCTTCCTTGCATTTCAGGATCCATTTGATTTTAAGGCATTGGAACTGTTTATACATACTGTAAAAGATGGTGAGTATTGATAGTTGTTGTTGCTTTTGCGATTGAATTTATAATTGGATCTTCCAATACCAAGTTTTTGAGCTCTATTTCTATGGCCTGCGTTATGGAATAAGGGAAATGCTAACCTGAAGATGCTCTATAACTATCAAAGTTTATTCCCTATTACCATATACGATGAATTGACCAGCCGATTGACCCGATTGACCGGCTAATTGACCAATTTGACCAAAATTCAAATGCCTTTTAAATCTACTGTTTCAATAGATAACATATACCTTGATAGAATTCAACATGTCAACCAGCCACGCCTCAATAGTAATACAGGAATACCTAAAGGGAAAAACACTGAACCAAATAGCCAATGAAACCGGAATATCAAAAGGCAAGGTACATTATCTGATAGACAATTAGTTGGAAAAACAGAATAGGAATACCAAATATTGAGGAGGTACGGGACTTTGTGGTTACGGTTAGAAAATCCGTGATCTCCATCAAATAATGCGCACAAGGCTTTAGGGTGCTACAGCTAATGAAAAACCTTGGCATTGGAGAGGACGATGAAGATGCCAAACATGATGATTACCCCGCCAATGAACTATCCTCTTCTTGGAGACAGTGTACCAAAACTGTAAAAGTTTAGGGATTAAACCCACAATCGTGCCTTTGTGGATTAAGGATTTGCTTGATTGCCGTAATCACCCTTCCAACGAAAAAAACTACAACCAGCAAACACCTATGATGGAAATGTCACCAAATAGTAACTCCGGTTCCCTTCCGGATTTAGATAAAACGGATTCAGATCCAAAAACAAAGCAACAAAACCACCATTCCCATCCCCATCGCTTCCCCAAGTCAAAATTCCGTTTTTCTCCCAAGTTTCCAACACCCTCGCCCAAAAGAAAATAGAGTGCAACAATCCTGAAGAACACCGAAAAGGCTTAAAAACAGAAATAGATGACCTTGAGATACAAATAGGGCAGACAAGGGATAACCTCGACCAAATTTTTAAAAATGAAAAGTCTGTAATGTCCTATCTTGATTGGTATGGCAAATTAAAAAAAGAACTTTGGGTAAATTATGAAATTAAAATAGAGAATGATATCCAAAGCTTTACCCGGGTGGTTAACGATTTTAAACATTATTGCTATCACGCCTCTAAAATAATAAGTGAATATCTGCAAGCACTATCACTTAGGCTGGAGATAAAAACTAACAAAGATAAAACCCAAACACTTCAAAACCATGTTACAGTCCTAAATAATTCAGTTTTATCATTAGAGTCCCAAGTTAGCATGCACAAGCAAACCATGAATACTTTTTCCTGGCTTGATCCAATGGGTTTTGGGCTAAAATTACTAAATCAATTATGGCTCACAATTTCGGAAATCGCAGAGGCCAACAGCATACCAAGGGAGCAAGCTGTACCCAAGTTCTTAAAAGATGTGGAGGAGCAGTATGACTGGAAAATTGGATTTGAGGATAAGGTAAATTCAAAAAGAATGGAACTTGAATAACTAAACAACCAGATATACCACAACCAGCTGATACTACATGCTATCCCATTTGTAGGATCGGCTCTGCATAACCTTTTTCAATACGGAGTTAGCGAAAAGGACATTATTGGAATCAACCATTTGGCTCAAGAGTACAAAAAAAATAATCCATTTCCTATTGATGTTGATCCTGATGTCAAAGACAACAAACACGATAAGGACAAAGGACCTGGTGAAAGATTGTTTTGGTGATCGCTAA
>JACDHC010000102.1 GCA_013821245.1 Candidatus Nitrosopumilus sp. | reverse complement strand
GTATGGACATGCCTTCAAAATCCTCCTCATGCACGGGATCTTCGGCATATATTAAATCATAATTTTTTATTAAATTATCTACATAGTCCAGCTGGTCTTGGGCATCACGTGTTTTTCCATATCTTTTATACTCATATACATTCCTATCCGGATTCCATAGTGATGAGCTTGCAAAATCTATCCCCAAACGCACATCTTTTTTGGCATCATAACCACAGTTTGCAATTGTTTGTTCTAAAATCTCAATAGCACCATCATTATCGATGTTTGGAGCCCATGCGCCCTCATCACCTTTCCCTCCTGTAAACCGTGGATCTATTTTCTCTATGTTTTTTTTTAGTTGCTTATGAATTTTAGAATTCATTTCCAAAGCTTCGAATATGGATTTAGCGCCTACAGGGCAAACTAAATACTCCTGTAAATCAGGAGTTCCCTGGCCGGCATGTGCACCCCCACCCAATATATTTCCCAACGGAAATGGAAAAATGATTTTATTTATTTTAGGATTTAAAACCTTATAAAATGGAAGGTTAAGAGATTTTGAAGCAGAATCAATACAAGATATTGTAAGAGCATATGCCATCGAGCCACCAATTTTTGAATAATTGACAGATTCATCTTTACCCTTCAAGGTCTCATGGATCGTTTTCAGGTCATCAGATTCCAACCCAATGAATTTTTTTTTGGATCCCCTAAAGACCTCAATGGTTTTTTGTGGATCATCATCAACAAAACTTTGTGCTTCATACACACCAACGCTGGCACCTGATGGTGCACATGCTCGCCCAAGAAACTGATTGTCAGAAACCACATCCACTTCAATTGACTTATCGCCTCTGCTGTTGAACACTAACCGTTCGTTTATTGACGTTATCTTGGGCATTGCTAGCCGTCCATTTCAGATTGAATCTCCGTCCTGCGTTTTCTTAGGGCTTCATAATATGGAATCACCTGATAAATTGTTTCTACGCTGGAGATAAACATTCGCCTGCAACAATATCTTGTTATTTTTAAAGAATCCATTACATTGTTTGGCTCTTCTCCTAATTTGACTCGAGATATATATTCATTATAAATATGAGCAATCAATTTACCACAAGTAAAACATCTTACAGGAACAAGCACAGTTAAAAAAAATAATTGCCTACATAAAAACTATTCAAATACTAATGCCATGCAATATTGGTAATATTCAAATTAAACCTAAAATAAAAATAAACTGAAGCGGGAGTCGCCCAGCTTGGCCAAAGGCGTAAGGTTGAGGGCCTTATCCCTTAGGGGTTCGTGGGTTCAAATCCCATCTCCCGCATTCTCAAGATTAAAGCCACATCCTTTGAAGAGAAGAAATAAAATTATCGTTCAACTGTTAACTATAAATGAACATTATACCTGCATTCCCTGCACCAAATTTCAAAGAAATAGAAGTATGGAGTGATGGCTCAAACTATTCGATTAAGGATTTCAAAGGTAAGGTGATTCTGCTTGATTTTTGGACCTATACCTGCATTTATTGTTTGAGGACCCTTCCGACTATGAATAAAATAAAGGAAAAATACGAAGAAAAAGGATTGGTGATAATACCCATACATTCCTCAGAGTATGAATTTGCAAAGCATACCGACAACATTAAAAAAGCCTTATCAGCTTTAAATTTAAATGGATACCTAACCGGGTTTGACACCAAAAACAAAACCTGGGAAGAATATGGGAATTCATACTGGCCAAAACACGTTTTAATAGATAGGGAAGGGTTCGTAAGGTATGAACATCCAGGATATGGTACCCTAAATGAATTTGAAGAGTCCATATCAGATTTGCTAGAAATTCCGTTTAACAGTGATGAGGAACATCGACAAAAAAAACATGAAGAGTCAGATGGCAACGAAATATCCAAAGTTTATGGCATGCATTTTATTGGCATGGCACCTGAAATTTGTTTGGGATACTCCAGAATCAGGAGGTTTGGAAACAATCAAAAACTAAAGATAAACGAGTATAACATATTAACAGAACCAAATGTCATTTTAGATAACAATGTTTATTTGAGGGGAAAATGGAGATGGGACAGAGAAAGGGTAAAAGCGTCTCTGGATTACAAAGAAAAAGACCCTGCAATAATTTTCAAATACAACAAGGCCTCAAATGTGAACATCATAGTAGGGCCTGAGGACACCGAACCAGCATTGGCAGAAATTAAGATTGATGGCAAATACCTAAGTGAAGGGCAATTTGGCACCCACATCAAAACAAAAGATGGGATAAGCCACATTGAAACAGCATGGCCTTTTATGTACAATATAATAAAAACAAAAGATATAGAGACGCATAAAATAGAAATAATTCCAAGGTCAAATAATTTTTGTTTTTATACATTTGTGTTTGGATAGGTTTGGATAGCAACAAACAATTTGCATTATGTTTGAAAATAATGGAAGGAAAAGAAAATAACATTGTTTGTCTACAACTAAATACCATATGATTAAGTCAGACGAATACGCCTACAATTCATCCGTCAAAGAAGGAGAAAGGCCGCCTAACTTTAACTTTTTTGACACCCAAGGAAATAAGCATGAGCTTGACGATATAGTGGGCAAGAAAAATATAGTCATCTATTTTTATCCTAAAGATTTTACCCCAGGCTGTACGGTTGAAGCAGAAGAATTTACTAAAAACTATCTAAAGTTTAAAGAAAACGATATAGAGGTTATTGGCATAAGTCCCGATTCTGAAGAATCACATTTAAGGTTCAGGGAAAAAATGAGTATCCCTTACATGTTGTCATCAGATCAAAATAACTCAATATCCAAAAGATATGGGACATACGGTCTGAAAAAATTTATGGGTAAGGAGTATTATGGAGTAAATAGGTCCACCTTTTTGTTGGACCGAACAGGAAAAATAGTAAAAATATACAACAAAGTCAAACCGGAAGGACATAGCAAGGAAATTTTGGAATATTTTACAGAAAAAGATAAAAATAAATCCATTTAGGTTGCAATGCCATAAATAGAATAAAGAGCAGTATCCAAGTTGTCCTCTTTCATGCCAAAGTAATTAAAATAATCTCTTTTTAATTTAACTTGTTGATCAAAATCTCCAATTGGTTGGATATCCCTTTCATCCTTTAAGGAATCACGATATTCCAAAACAAGATCGGACGTTTCCATTAGCAATAAGTTAGACTCCCTAGTCCATTCATTTAGACTATCCGGGTTTATGTATTCTGAGATAATTTTTGAGAAACCGTTAAAGAACAAATGGATCAATATTCGTATTTTTTGGAATTTAATTTTAAAGAAATTATTATCATTGATATTAGGAACATAATTGCAAATTATGTAAAGGTATTCATCAAGGTTCTTGGTT
Source organism: Candidatus Nitrosopumilus sp. (assembly GCA_013821245.1). Taxonomy (GTDB): domain Archaea; phylum Thermoproteota; class Nitrososphaeria; order Nitrososphaerales; family Nitrososphaeraceae; genus Nitrosocosmicus. The sequence goes on along the minus strand of JACDHC010000102.1, from coordinate 3,970 downwards.
ATGTTTATAGCTTTCCCTAGCTCAGGAACATTATTTCTCATCGGTCTCACATCTTTGAAGCTAACCAATTTTTTGTTATCATAATCCCTTAGTATAAAAATTTTTGAAGATATCCCATCACTCTCCAATAGTTTTGAGCATGGTTTTGATGATAAAACCACATTTGAAATAATACTATTTATTAGGCTATTGGTCATTTCAAAAAAAATGCTTTGTATGCAGATTATAAACCTTTATTGGGGCATTAAAAATGAAAATGAAAAAACCATTATATTTAATTAATTTACTATTATCATAATTTGGAATCGGATATGAAATCTGTTTGTGATTGCCAATGCCATATGAAATATGGAGACAAATCCATATGTCAAAAATGTATAGAGAGACACAAAGCTTCCCCCTATTACAACATCATGAGGAAATACAAATAATAATGAGAAAAAATTATATTGCCTTCAAGATCAAGTCATAAAAACATAATAATTTTAGTTATTTAGCAATAGTGTGCAAAGAATAAATATTTACAAATTATTTTAGATATTTCAATTCACTTATAGATATACCATGTTGAAATTTTGTTATAGGAATAAGAAGGCATGTGAAATAGATATTCCATAATACTAGAACAAAATATTTAACTGACCCGATTTAAAACACAGAGTATCATGGTAGTTGACAATAAGGCAACAATATCATACGTTAGTGTGTTAAAGGAGGACCTTGCTATTTTCCACATAAAGCCAAATGAAGGCCAGGTCCCAGACTTTAAACCAGGGCAATTTGTAACTCTTGGTGTAAATGTTCCCAGTGAGGGTAAAATAGTTAGGAGAGCGTACTCTATTGCATCACCACCCCATCAAAAAAAATATTTTGAACTTATAATAAGATGGGTAAAGAAACCAGTTCCTGGAAGGCTAACTACACAGATGTTTGACAAAAAAGAAGGAGACGACATATTTTGGGTCAAACCTACAGGAATATTCACAATAAACGAAAAATTGCCTTCCGGTGAGCCAGATAACAGAAGATTAGTGTTGATTGGTGGAGGCACAGGCCTTGCCCCATTTATCTCATACTCATTGCATTTAAAAAAGAACGAAAGTAAAAGGGAAATCATAGTTTTGCATGGGGCTAGCTATGTTGATGAGTTGAGCTATAGAGATTTGTTAACAGAGCTTGAGCATGAAAGCGTCGATAAAGGAAAGGATAAGTGGAACTTTCAATACAGGGCTAGCATAAGTAGGCCTCAAGAATGGTTTAACAGATCATGGAGCGGACATAAAGGAAGAGTAGAAACATTCCTAAGGCCAAAGGCAGGTAAGGACAAATCACCACTTGAAGAAATGGTTGGAGAGAACATAACACCAGAAAATACGTCATTTTATGTTTGTGGATGGCAAGGGACTGTTGATGGTGTATTGGATTCCCTTGTACCGAAGGGATTCGTTACTGAAAGGAAAAAAAGAAAGGATGGTTCTTTTGATGTGAAATTCGAATCTTACGGCTGATTCTTTATTTTATTTTTTGTTATAAGTTTATTTATCCTTATTATTGTTAATAATCTAAATGAAATTTGAGTTTGAAGAATTTGAAACCATAGAAGACGTTTTGATTTATTTGGTTTCTGTTGCACCGTATATGAAACAAGTACTTCCCATAAGTTCATATAAAGAGCATGTTTTCTCCATGGTGCCAATTACGCCCCTTTCAGGAGACGTTTTATTAATGATATATACCAAAGGCAAATTAGAACGTGGTATGTATGAGTTTGACATATCTACAAAAAAACATAAACTAGTAACAGCAATGGAGAGAGCAGATAAAAACTATTTCATAGTGATTACACCTCAAAGAGACACACTAGCTGACGCAGCCCTAAATGAGTTAAACAAGCAACAATAATAAAATTTTATTTTTCTTCTGTATTTGATTATTGAGAATAATCCAATTTTTCTTGAAGATTTAATAAAAAAAAGCTGTGTGCTTATGCAAAATCACAGCTTTGGTGGCAATGGTGCGGTAACAGAACGAGGTTTAACATATTTTTCAACAACATCTTCGGCAGGTTTGCCATCAAAGAGGCCTTTAGACAAACCACGAAGATATTTCATAATAGCCCAAGTTCCTGCCTTTATCAGCATGGCCATAAACACTTTCATTGCAGGACCATATGTTTTATTCCTAATGATAATCGGGATGATATTATCAATCACTCTGAGGTTATGTTGCCAGCATGTCCAGAACAGGGCAAACTGGGATTCATTAAGGTTACCAAAATGCATTGAGTTTCTCTCAGAAAAATCCTGATATAATAATGGCGCCACCAAACCCCTCATTTCCATTTGTTTAAAATCCTGTATCAAATCTATAGTATATTGTGTTTCATCAGGGGTTTCGTCTGGCCAACCAATTATCAATGTCAATGCAGGGAACCAGTGATTGCGATTGAGAATTTTACAGCCTTCCCTTACTACCGAACCCCATTCTTCAGGTTGAAATGGCCTTGTTTTAACACCGAGATGTTTTTTTACCATTCTAGGGGCAACGGTTTCTACACCCAAATTAGTTGCAAGCCATCTGCCATTATTTTCCATATTGTTGACTTGAGAAATCCTTTCAATCAAATCCGGAGACGAAGCAACAGCAGACAAGGTCATATGAGTCGTACCAATGAAATTGGCCCCTATAGACTTTAATCCCTTCCAAACATCAAGTATTGCATCCTGATTGGGAACAAAATCTTTATTATCACACCCATATAGCAACATTTCATCTGATTGTAGCCAAATAGAATCAAATCCGTATTTGAGATTTATTTTGGCTTCTTCTTGCAGTCTTGATAATGGTATGTCCTTTTTAGAGCGTTTATTGACATCGCAAAAGTCACACCCTCTTCCACATCCACGCATAGCCTCAATTAGCGAATTTATCGTTGGTCCCTTGATTGTAGGGATATTTTCAATGTTTCTAACAAAGGTATGCAACAATTCAGGAGCGTCACCTGCCTCCAGATCATGAAAAAGATCAAGGGCAAGTTCATCAGCTTCCCCAATAACAACGGTATCTATCCCATGAATCTTCATTCTCTCTGGCTTTGCCAATTCCCAAGACCCATTACCTCCAACTACGACCTTAAAATCATATTTTTTCTTTAACTGTATAATTGATGCACACATTTTTTTAAATTTCATTGCTACATATGACAGTTTTTCAGGTGACATAGTGGTGGTGACAGGGGCCATTCCCAAAGGATCCATAACATTGATACCTACAACTTTTGTCTCCGGGCCTATACACTTATCAAGCATTTCAGGATGGGCCAGGAAAATATCGTCTTTAGGATATTCTTGAAGTAGAGCACTCTCTATTCTTCTGAGTCCACACTGAGCAACTTTTATTTCACCTGTGCTTTTTACAGTCTCGACACTAGGGCAAAAAAGTTTATCAAAAACAAATTCAGGAACAAGTTCGTAAGGGCCACATGCTATAAAGCCATAAAGGAAATTACCTCGATAATTTGTCATTAAACTACGATCAGCAGTTAAAACAATTCTTTTGCCAGCTACCATTTTATAATCTATATCCAGTAATAACTATTATCAGAGAGTATAAAATTATTTTCATCCCATTTACACTATGAAGAGTGTTATGGAGAAACGTGATAATGTCAAGGTTTAAAAAGTTACATAAACATCAAACAGGGCAAAGTAGATCCGTCAAATAAACAGATAAAACATTTTGTATAATGCACCTAAAAATAAGCATGCAAACTAATGATTGAGAGACCAATCAATCCCCTCCCCCCCCCTCTCTCTTCCCCCACCTTCAGGGCGATACATTAAGAAAAACGGCTCTGTTCACTTAAGAAATAGATTTTCTGAATTGCGGCCTGCAACAATAATATTTTGATATGAAAACAAATTAATTTTGTGGATTTAAGATTGATTTGGTTTGAAAATGAATCTATATA
>JACDHC010000280.1 GCA_013821245.1 Candidatus Nitrosopumilus sp. | reverse complement strand
ATTTCAAATATTCTCGATCGAAAATCTGGTTATTATACAGGCATTCAGAGCACTTGTAGTAATTCTGTTTTAGTTATATTTTGATTCTGGCTCAAAGGCCAACCAAAAAATAACGAATCTAAATGTAAATATTGAAAAAAGACCTTTTAGAATGGTGGAAAAAAAAATCCTCTATAATTTGAACTGTTATCAAATCCTGTTTTCATCCTCATCATATATAACTATATAATAAGTATGGCAAAAAAAAATCTTGATAAATATTGATTATTGAAATTTTTAGATTGACTTACAGAAACTTGGTAGCCTCAGTTGACAAGGTATTCCTGATATGGCAAGTTGTCTTTCCAATCTTTTACATTTTCATATCGGGTTATTCTTACTCTGCTTTAATTGGTAATCAAGGTATCCGATTGGGCGATATATTTGTCTCTTACCCATCATATTTAGCAGTAGGCATGATAGGTTTTAATGTTATGAATAGCAGTACTGTAGCCGGAAGTATTATCTGGAATGATAAAAGGAATGGCATGTTTCATCAGTTACTTGTAATGCCTTTTACTAAACTCCAATACATAATCAGTAATCTTGTGACCATTATGATTATGGGATTGGCAAGTGCACTATTAATCCTAATAGTAGGGTTACCAACCATGTTAGGAAGTGCAAATCCTACGTTATGGAGTATACCTTATACAATTTTTGTAATAATTATCGGTTCCATTTTTTTTGGTTCTTTTACCGTTATAATATCCACTAGGTTAAAAAGTAGTGAAGGGTTTAATGTAATAAGTAATGGCATATTTTTGTTTTTTGCGTTCGCAAGTTCTACGTTTTATCCCGCAGAAGGCGTAACTGAACCACTCAGAACAGCATTTTACATAAATCCGTTAACATATATAGTTGATATAACAAGAGCTGGAATATATTCACAGATAACTGATTTCACCGTTTTGGAAGTTATCGTTATTTCCATATTGTCATCCATAGCTTTTTTAATTGCGGCTGTTTCCATGTTAAGGGTAAAAATCTAATCTAACGCGCATACAACACGGAGTTTTCCATTATTTATTGTTTACCATATTTAAGAATACATCTTCCAAAGAAGCAGGCTCAATTGTGATGCTATCAATTTTTATATTGTTTTTTGAAAAGTCTTCCATTATTTTAGTCAGAATTTGTTGAGAATTAACTGATTTTATCTTAAAACCATTAACCCCATTAATCTCTATTTTGGAATCATATGCAATGTTGTTTATCCGAGGCAGGATTGACAAGGCAGTAGCATCCTTTACCTTCAAGTCAATAATATTGTTTTCACTATATTTATGCTTTAGACCATTAGGCGTATCAAAAGCAATAATCTTTCCCCTGTTAATAATAGCTACCTCGTCGCAGAGATATTCTGCCTCCTCCATTATATGTGTTGTAAAAAATACCGTTAGACCCGATTTTACCTGTTTTTTAATATAATCTAAAAGCATCCTTCGGGCAGAAGGATCTAAACCAACAGTGGGTTCATCAAGAAAAAGCAAGTCCATATCGTGCATGAATTCCCTAGCAACTTGAACCCTTCTTTTTTGGCCTATTGACAGCTCGTCATTTTTTGTCTTTCGAATTTCTTGAAGATCAAAGGCATCAATAATTTCATTTACTTTAGCGTATCTTGCATTTCCTTTAATCCCCCATAACAATCCATACAGATCCAATGCTCTTTCCACTGTCAGATTGTTCTCAGAACTGGGTTGTTGCGATACTACACCTATTTTCTTTCTAATATCAGATGCCTGCTTAATAACATCTTTACCAAATATAAAAACATTTCCTGCCGAGGGATTTAACAATGTTGTTAGGATTTTTATTGTTGTACTTTTTCCAGCTCCATTGGGTCCAAGAAATCCAAACACCTTTCCATAATCAACACTAAAAGATATTCCGTTCAGTGCTATTCTTTTCCCCCCATATTCTTTTCTTAGATTAGATACCTGAATACAAGGATAATCATTAGATTCTTTAACCAAAATATTACTATTTATATTTAAATGGTTAGTTAATATGAAGTTACTTTCCCATTGTGTTAATGGTTAATTGTTTAATAATTAATTTGTATTATGATGATGTGCTTTGTCGCCTAACTCAAACTATTTAGCTGGGATTTAACCAATTTATCGTTCTTGATGGATTGGCCTTCTTACAACCGCTCATTAGTTAGACGTGGAGAGATACTTTTCTCATATGATGTTCTTGATACTTGGGATTACGAACTGCAAAGGATGAACAAAAACAAAATGGGCAAACCGTTCATCTTTCCAAACTCATTCATCCTGGCCATTGGTTACGTACGTTACTCCTTTCATCTACCATACAGACAAACGGAAGGCATAATCAAAGCTACTGGAAAGAGTTTACCTTCGAAACCGAGTTATGGTCATATTTGTAAGAGGA
>JACDHC010000279.1 GCA_013821245.1 Candidatus Nitrosopumilus sp. | reverse complement strand
CCCGTCCGTAAAGGCCTTTATCTTTATTTGGGGGATTTACCTAGGCCTTCATGCGCTGCGCTCATTCCGGCCTAGTACATAGTAAACTTTTTATTGACTATTTTTTATCTCATGTTTTAATGTTCTTTCGAATTTTAAACCTGTGAGCACAACTATATGATACGCCGTCAAATTAATGTAAATTTTACCTCAGATGATCGAAAACGATTAGAAGCCGTAGTAAATTCCCCAAAGAGCGCTAAGATTGATAGATTAAAAGCTCAAGTTTTACTTTTATCAGATGCTGGAAAAGAGGGTCCAGGTATTCTTTGTAAGGATATAGCACCAAAACTAGGTGTCTCTGAAACATCAGTAAAACGAATAAGACAAGCTTACGTCAAAAATTTATCAATCGATGAAGTCTTTAGCCTATCAAGCTTGGGTAATTATAAATCTAAAACAAATGCAGATGATATCAAAACAAAGCCTAAGTTAAAGTTAAATAAACGATATGTAGAGATTGATGATTTAAATATAACCTTTTTAGTAGAAAATGTTAAATGTAAAGTTGTTCTTGCTAGAGAGGAACGTGAACAATTAGAAAAAGTTATCAAATCTGGAAAACAAACTAAAAGAAAATTTAATCGGGCAACAATCCTTCTTTTGGCTGATGAAGGCCATGAGGGGCCAGCATTAACTGATCAGGAAATATCCAATAAACTTGATGTTTCATTGTCGACTGTTTCAAGAGTAAGAAAATTATTTATAACACAAGGAAACATAGACGAAGTTCTTAATTTTAATCACAACAAAGCTGGACGACCGCCCAAAATAGATGGAAATGTTCAGGCAAATCTGATCGCTTTAGCATGTAGCGCACCCCCTAAGGGTCGTTGTAGATGGACTTTAAAGCTTTTGGCAGATCAACTAGTTGAGCTTAAAGTTGTAGATTCTATAAGTTCCATGGCTGTTGGAACTGCGTTAAAAAAAACGAACTTAAACCTTGGCAGCGCAAAGAGTGGGTAATTCCTCCAGAAAAGAATGGCGAGTTTGTAGCAGCAATGGAGGATATTTTAGAAGTATATAGTCGCCCATATGATCCCAAAAAACCTGTTATATGCATGGATGAAATGCATAAGCAGTGTATCAAAGAAGTCCGAAAATCGATTCCCCCAGCCCCAGGAAATCCAGAAAGATATGACGCTGAATATGAAAGAAATGGTAGTGCAAATATTTTTTTGGCGAGCGAACCCTTAAGAGGCTTCAGGTTTGTAAGTGTTACAGACAGGCGTACAAAAATAGACTGGGCTTATTTTATTAAAGAACTGATCGACAATCAATATTCTGAGGCAGAAAAGCTTCTTCTTATAATGGATAATTTAAACACCCACACTTTAGGTTCATTATACGAAGCATTTGAGCCTGAAGAGGCAAGAAGATTAATTGAAAAACTGGAGATTCATTACACGCCTAAACATGGGAGTTGGTTGAACGTTGCAGAGATCGAATTTAGTGTTATGAGTCGTCAGTGCTTAAACAGACGTATACCTGATAAAGAAACATATGAGACAGAAATTATAAAATGGAAAGATGACAGGAACAAGGATAAAGCAATAGTAGAGTGGCATTTTAACACAAAAGATGCGCGCATTAAACTTAAGAGGTTATATCCAAAGCTTGTTGTTAAGACTGAAACTAGTCAATAAAAAGTTTACTATGTACTAGGCTTTACTCAAGTCGGGTCTACAACCCTTCGAACATTTTTCATGTGCCAGAGGTAGCCGCACTCGTCCTTGGAAGCGAAAAGTGAGCGCTATATATCATCTTTGTGTTCTCTGTGGTTTTTCTAAGTGCGCTGGCCTATAAAATAGGCTAACTAATCAATTTTTCAATATTTTACTTTCCACATTTCTATCTACTTCATATAATGCGCCATTAGACTTTTTGCGTTATTAGTTTTGCTTGAAAATTGTTATTCTTTAATGGAATTATTGAGAATTTTGAGGACATATGCGAGCATATGGTCGAAAAATTTCACGAGAAAGACATCCAAAAAGTCAATTTTGGCAAGCAAATGTAATTACGCAAGACGTTTAAGATATATTAATTCCGCACAATTCTAAAAAAGTCAGGAGTTTTCATCATGCGCAAAGAAGTCACTAGTTTTTGCTTAACCTCTATAATCTTGTTTTCTACTGGCTCACAAGTATATTCAGAAGATGCAGAGCAATCCTATTTCAACCAAGCTAAACAAACCGCTTCATTACAAATTAACCCTGTTACCCCTTTTACGGGAAAAATTATCAAAAATAAAGTTCGTGTACGTATGCAACCCTCCCTTGATAGTCCCATATTACGATAAATCAGCAAAGATGACTTATTGATTGTTGTGGGCGAGTACGAGGATTTTTACGCAATTCAACCTCCAGAGGACATTAAAGGCTATATCTTCCGAACTTTTGTATTGGATGGTGTCATCGAAGGTA
>JACDHC010000101.1 GCA_013821245.1 Candidatus Nitrosopumilus sp. | reverse complement strand
AAGCAGTTCCATTTCTTTTATCAGTTGTGAGACTTTATCTGACAGTGCAGAGTAAGCATCAACTGCCAACTCATGATCTTTTTTTAATTGAGTTATCTCTTCATCTTTTTCTTTCTGCAAGATTGTAACCTGTTGTTGCAGACGAAACGCCTTTTCAATTGTTAAGTTGTTCACCACTTTAAGGTAATCCTCTAACAGTTGGGTTTCTGTTGGCTTATAGTATGATTGGGAGATTCCAAGGTTATGGCCGATTAAAAGTTCAATATTTGCAGGCTTCATTACCTGTTCACATACTGTCTTGTAGAATTTTCTAAATCCATGTAATGCTTTGAATTCATGGCGTTTTTGACCACCCTCCAAAAGAGGCCTTACATTTTGCTTGTTTATTGCCCTGTTAATAAGGCTTTTAACACCTCTTTTTTTAAGGGGTAACGGATGCTTTGCCAATCCTAGTTTTGCACCATATGCCATTGTTGCAGTTTTCCACAAGTCCCGCATGAGCCATGTTTCTCCTGAAATATTCTCACCATACGATTCTCTGAAATTAATCCATTCTTTTAAGGCCATAAAGGCTTCTGCAGATATAAAAGTAAAGTATTCTTCAGGCTCTCCAGGATAAACAATCATTTTTGCTGCTAGTAGAATTCCATCATTATTGTAAAATGGATTAACGTGTTTCCATTTTAAGTATTCCCATGCACCAAGACGTATTCCAGAAGATATCATGATAAGCACTACTGGTTTTATTCTAATATCTGTAAATTCTAAAATCTGGTGAATTTCATCTATGGTAGGCGCTCTATCTTGGGCAGCCCTTTTTGGTGATGGCATGCCACGTGTCACAAGTTTCCAGTTCACCAAAATGTCATTCATATCGCAAAATAGTTTTATTGGTTTGTAGTAATTTCGAAGGGTGCCCGCTGTTATTTCCTTTTCAGAAACCCTTGATTTCTGAAAAGCGATATAATCTATCAATATATCGCGCAGCCATTCAGAGCCATTTTGGATTATCATTGTGTAAAGAGCATTGGATTTATCTTCAAACGTATCACCAGGACAATTAATATAATTTAAAAAAATTTTCAATCTTTTTTTATAATAGTCAAGGGTTTCAGCATTTGAAATTGCATATAGAAATCGATGACAGGCGGTATTGCGTTTTAAGTCAGGTCTTGTGCTTGAGGATTCGGCATTTGGACCCAATGGCATTTTTAGCACATTATAATTAAGGGGGGTCCACTTAAATGATTTAATTCTAGAACGGGTCCAGAGGGATTTGAACCCTCGACCAACTGCTCCGCAGGCAGCCATTCTATCCAAACTGAACTATGGACCCTAAATTTTTTGTGGACTTTTTTCTATAAATCTCTTTGTAATTGTTTACAAGCCATTTAAAAAATAAATATATATCAATTAAATCCCCAATTACATATAACACGTGACCTCATTTCTTGATGATTTAAACAATAGGATTTTGCTTTTTGATGGCGCTATGGGAACCGAAATACAAAACTACCAACCAAAACCTAGTGACTATTTGGACAATAAAGAAGGTTTCAATGATAGCCTTAACTTTACAAGGCCCGACTGGATAAAAAGCATTCACAAAAACTACATAAATGCAGGATCCAATTGCATTGAGACAAACACCTTCGGCAGCAACAAACTCAAACTGGAAGAGTTTGGTGTTGGAGACAAAACACTGGATTTTAACATAGAGGCGACAAAAATTGCAAAAGAGGCAGCTTATGAACTGAATAAAAAAACCTACATTATAGGGTCAATGGGCCCATCGGGGTTTCTTCCAAGCTCAAATGACCCAGACCTGGGCAATATAGCATTGGACGATATAGAAGAGGCTTTTTATCTTCAGGCTCAAGGTTTGATACAGGGGGGATGCGATGCCCTTTTAATAGAGACGGGCCAAGACGTTTTGGAAATCAAACTGGCCATTGAGGGTTGCTTTAGAGCGATGGGAAAGCTTGAGAAAAAACTGCCTTTAATCTCAAATGCTACTTTAGATCAATACGGTAAAATGCTTTTGGGAACAAACATCCAATCGGCTTATGTCACACTAAGTAATCTGGATATTGATGCTTTTGGATTGAACTGCTCTACTGGCCCAACGGAGATGACTCCAAGTGTCCAATGGCTTTGTGACCAAAACGAATTGCCAATCTTAATAATGCCAAATGCGGGCATGCCTGTAAATGAGCATGGGCAGGCCAAATACCTTATGTCACCTATAGAGATATCAAAAAAACTAGAAGAATTCATAAAAAAACACAAAATGATAAGGATAATTGGTGGTTGCTGTGGGACCACACCGGAACACATTACCCATTTACGCAAAATGTTAGACACCTCGGTTCATAGTCCCAGCGAATAACAAAAAAAAGTTAAATAAAGAAATCAACTAGATAATTTATAAAATTAATGGATAGTCACAATATTTATGAAAAAAACTTACAATAATACCCCCAAGGTTTCATCCGCTTTAACATCCATTGATCTGTTTCAGGAACCACGCCCACTCATCATTGGAGAGAGGCTAAACTCCCAGGGTTCAAAAAAAGCAAAAAAAATGGTTTTGGAAAATGACTTTGATGGTTTAATAGATGTAGCAAGGGCCCAAGTAGAGGATGGAGCCCACTGCATAGATGTATGTGTTGCCACAACAGAGAGGTCAGACGAATTGGAGTTTATGCAAAAACTAGTAAAGCGGCTTTGCCTTGAAATTGAATCACCCCTTGTAATAGACTCCACCGATACCAAAGTTGTGCAGGCCGCCTTAAAACAAATTCCGGGAATTCCAATCATAAATTCAATAAACCTGGAGGGTGATGGTAGTAGGTTTTACGACATTATACCAATGATGAGAAAATTTGGGGCACCAGCAATATCCATGTGTATTGGTCCATTGGGTATGGCCAAAACAAGCGTTGAAAAATTGCAAGTAGCCAAACTATTGTACGACAAATCCACAGATTACGGATTAAAGCCATGGCAATTAGTCTTTGATGTCTTAACATTCACACTAGCTACTGGGGAGAAAGAGTACTCTGAGTCTGCAATAAACACCCTCGATGGGATCAAAATTGTAAAGGAGAGCTATCCCAACGCCTTAACAACACTCGGGCTCAGTAACATTAGTTTTGGTCTCCCTGTATTAGCCAGAAAATACCTAAATTCAATATTTCTGTACCACGCTCTAAAGAATGGACTTGACACAGTAATAATCAATCCCAAAGACATAATTCCCTATCCACAGGTAAGCGCAACTGAAAAAAAAATATGCGAAGATTTAATCTTCAATACCAAAGACAATGCGCTCTCAGAACTTATATCACACTTCACAAAATTAGGCGACTCAACAACTTCAAAATCATCATCATCATCATCTTCTTTCCAAAAACAAAATACCTTGGAAATCGACCCTAGTTGGCCCGCAAGCAAAAAGTGTTATTTTAGGATAGTGAATAGATTAAAGGATGGCATTGAAAATGAAGTCGTCTTTGCCATAGCCGATAGAATTGATGGCGACAAAATCAAAAAGGTTGTAGGCATAAAAGATAACGAAAGCAACAAGGTCATTTCATATAAAATTGAATCGACCAAAGAAGATTTACACAATGCTGCTGTTGAAACTTTAAACGAAGTTTTACTCCCAGCAATGAAAGAGGTGGGAGATAAATTTGGATCGGGGGAGCTGATACTGCCTTTTGTTTTAAAGTCTGCAGAGTGCATGAAGGCCGCAGTTACTGAACTGGAAAAATATCTAATCAAACAGGAGGGAGTTAGCAAAGGAAAACTGGTGTTGTGCACCGTTTACGGCGATGTACATGACATTGGTAAAAACCTGGTTAAAACAATACTTTCCAACAATGGATATGAAGTGTTTGATTTGGGCAAACAAGTGCCTATTCCCACAATTGTAAACAAAATAAAGGAAATCAAAGCTGATGTGGTTGGCCTCTCTGCATTGCTGGTTTCGACATCCAAACAAATGCAGCTATTTGCAGAATACGCGCGTGAAAACAACGTCAACATACCAGTTTTATGCGGTGGTGCAGCAATAAACAGTGATTACATTAACAGAATAGCAAAAGGGAATGGGGATATTTACAAACCTGGAATTTTCTACTGCAAAACCGCTTTTGATGGGCTTAAAGTAATGAACAATGTAATGTCTAATGAAAAAACCCAATTTATCAACGAATGGACAAAAAAAATAGAAAGATGGAGCGAAAGAAAATATGACGATAAGACAGCAAATGCCAACACTGACATAAAGGATCTGCAAAGCAAAATAGAGCCTGTCAGGAGCAAGCCAATTCCCCCAAAGTTAAATTTCCCATATAGGTTTTCAAAAAAAGACATTCCACTGGGTGAGGTGTGGGAATTGCTCAATAAAAAATCCCTATTTGTGTTGTCGTGGGGCCTACGAGGAAAAAGTGCCTCCAATCTGCAAGACGAGTTCAATAAATTGCTAGAGGAATGGAAGTCAAAAGTAATTAATGAGGATTTGTTTGAGCCCCAAGCGGTTTATGGTTATTTTAGGTGCAGAAAAGTAAAACAAAACAACCTCTCTATAAAATACTTAGATTATAAAACAAGTGGAGAATCAGAGGTAGTTTTTGAATTTCCGAGGTCCACTTTGGAAAAACACTTGTGCCTATCAGACTATTTTGATTCTGAATCTGACGACATCGTCGCATTTCAATCAGTGACAATGGGAAACAAGGTTGCAGAAATAATAGAGCAATGGAACAAGGAAAACCGTTATTCTGATGCATACTATTTGCACGGTCTGGCTGTAGAGAGTGCTGAGGCCCTTGCAGACTGGTTAAATCTTCGAATAAAAAGGGAGTTGAAACTTGAGAAGGGGGGTTTAAGGTATAGTTGGGGCTATCCTAGCTGTCCTGATGTTTCTCAGCACTTTTTAGTGTGGAAATTGTTAAGGCCCGAGTTGAGTGGTATGGCGCTGACAGAGAGCGGACAAATAAATCCGGAGTATTCGACTGCGGCAATTGTAACGCATCATCCCAAAGCTGAATACTTTACGTTATAGATTATCTTATTGTCAACTTTTTTATATAACACTTGTTTTTGCAATTTAGTGGGTAAAGTAGAGAAAGGTATAACGTGTAGTGTATTGAATTGTGATGAATCTGCAGACAGGTCTATGAGTCTCTCAAAAGCAAAAATGTCTCAGGATTTAGATTTTGATAATTCTAAAAAACGCGTATTTTTGTGCAAAAACCATTATAAGGATTGGAAAAAATCATCAAAGTCAGACCGTGAAACCGAACGCATGCGTTGGGATTGAAAAGTTAAGCTTTTTTTCATAGCCGTAGCTTTGTAATAGTTAATCATATTTATGTATGGTAACATTTATGGTAAATTTTTATATTATAATATACAATTAAAATAACACTAAAAAACATATATCATATTATACAACAAAAGTAATAAACAGCTAAAATTAAATTAATTTATGAAGGGTTGATTTGAAGGTTGGCCTTGAATAATGTGCCCCAGTACTCAAAGTTAAAAGAGTTGGATAACAAGAGATGGCTAGTTAGAATCCTAATTCTTTCTGCAGTTTTTATAATTTTAATCGTAAAGGTTTACCTTACCATTTATGTCATTGACAGAACTATTGGTCTTTATGCCATATTAACTTCCTTTGTCTTATTCAATATTTTGTTTATATCATACTTTGGCTACAGGGATCCATATGCCAAAGTTCATAATAACAAGATTCCCCCTAATCAATTACCACTAGTAACAATAGTGGTCCCGGTAAAAAATGAGGAAGACATTATAAAGACATGTGTATTATCATGCCTAAATCAATCTTATGAAAAAAAGGAGATCATTGTAATTGATGATGGAAGTACGGATAAAACGGGGGTTATATTGGATGAGATTAAAAAAGAGTACAAGAACTCTAATTTTAATATAGTCCACCTAGAAAACAGTGTCGGAAAAAAGAGAGCCGTAGAGGTTGCCAGCAAGATTGCAAATGGTCACATCTATGCCTTTATGGATAGTGATTGCGACATGGCGTTGGACGCGACCGAAAAAGCTGTCCAGGTTTTCCATTATGACCCTCAGGTGGGGGCACTAACGGGTCATGGTAGGGTAAAAAACCGTCACGAGGGAGGGTTTTTCGATCATTTCCTTGAAAAGTTACAGGATGTGTATGCAGATGGGGCCTGCAGGGCCCAGAAAGGAATGGAGAGCTCATTCTCATCGGTCAATTGTTGCGCCGGCTCACTAAGTTTCTACAGAAGGGAAGCAATCCAAAACTTTATCCATGAGTGGGCAAATGACAAATTTCTGGGGATGAACTTTAAGTTCGCAACCGACAGAAGGATGACTGCTCATGTTTTGTCAAACAAGCCGCCATACTACGCATCTAGCAAGAATGATAATTCCAGGCAGAAAACAAACAAGGTAAAAGTAAACGGCTATTGGAAAGTTCTGTATTCACAAAACATCAAAGTAAATATTGGAGTCCCTTCGACACTAGATTCACTTATAAAGCAACAGATTCGGTGGAGAAAAAGTTTCATCCGAAGTCTCTTTTCTACAGGTGGAATATTCTGGAAAAGACCTTTTTACGCAGCAATGATATACTATTTGCAAACCTCGATGAAATTCTTTCGACCATATATTGTAGTGAAAAGCGTTTTTTTCATGCCCTTTTTTGGAGACTATATGACCCCCTTTGTGTGGTTTTCGGGAATTTTATTCACAGGGATGATTTATGCGGTAGACTTTCGGTTAAGGAATCCCGGAGACAAAAATTGGCTTTATAGGCCATTTTTTACATTATTGGCTACTTTTATCTACACATGGTTATTGATATATGCGGCCATTACAATAAAAAAAACAGGATGGAGATAATTTTTTAAAAATGAGTATAAGAAATGGCAAATAATTGGGATGTGATTGCTGTTGCATTAGGCATGACAATAGGATTTACCATAATTTTAATGAATTTTACCGGCATTTGGCCCTGCAATATAATCCACGCATTGGATAAATCAGAAGTATTAAATGAATTTAAATCAACTAACTCGATAAGTAACTCTGTTGGCGACATACGCTACTGGTTATCATATCTTTTCCAATGTAATTAGCATTTTTTTTTCCATCAATAATGATTTCCTCAAAATACCTTAGTATAGTTACCTCAGAAATTGTTGGAATACGTATGCTTCTGCCTTCCACCATATCAATAATCATTTTCGGGAAATTTGCACCTGCCAACGTTGTGAATATGGTACCCCCCCCAAGTCTAGGATTGATTTCTACCAGTTTAAAGTTATTGTCTTTATCTTTTTTGACTTGTATGCAACAGGGGCCCATTATGTTAAGATACTTGGCTATTTGAAATGACTCTTCAATTAATTCTTTGTCCAATAC
>JACDHC010000278.1 GCA_013821245.1 Candidatus Nitrosopumilus sp. | reverse complement strand
GCCTAGACCTATCAGGATTATCAGTTCAAAAGTGGATAACTGTCCCAACCCTTTATTACCCAACCATCTAAAGATAAACAAAACCATCAATGTTACAATTAATGTTCTAAGAGTAACAGACATTATGAGATCAAAGTCTGCGTTTAGGGCATCTTGGGCAAATTGCTCAAACCAAGAATATGCGCTAGTAGCAGTTGACATTGTTGAATTCACCATTTCCAAAGTTTGAGAGGCATAACTTTTGATTGACTACAATGTAAAAGTCCATTTTTACCTGTGAATAACATATAATGATATTAATAATTTCTTTTCAATCAAAATACAAAAATTTGCCAACCCAATTGTATTTTGCTAATACAGTCAAAATGTTTGATATCGCCTATTTTTCATATGTCTAATAGAATATACCCATAATCGACATCATTTTTTCAAACATTCATACTATAAATATTATGTTACTTATGTATCAATAACTAATGGCCAATAATGTCAACGAGAATGATTATAGACTTGGAGAAAATGTAAACAGGAGGAAGTCCACTGCCTCTGCAATTCTAATTGGAATTGGCCTTGCGGGACTGATAGACATCATTATCTTTCATGCGATATTGCAATGGCATCACACATCATCCAATATAATCATACCCAATACAATTGAGTCATTACAAATGAATCTTGTACACGACGGAGCATTTCTTGCATTCTCTTTAATAATAACAATAGCTGGGATTATACTTCTTTGGAATGCCTCCAGTTCCAATAATAAAAATTCTTTGCTTTCCAATAAAAGGTCATTTATGGGATTTATCCTTATTGGTTTTGGGGGTTTCAATGTTATTGAGGGAATCATCAACCACCACCTATTGGAAATGCACCATGTCATAGATGTTGCAAATCCACTTGCATTTGATATAACATTTTTAGTTGTAGGTGGTTTAGCCTTCTTAGTAACAGGAAGTATACTTTTGAGATCAGGTAAACCCCAACTAAAATCATAATCACATTTTATCAAATTAATATTAATATTGATTGGTAACTACGATTTTAAAACAGTCCATTGAATAGGCGGTAAAATTTCATATAATAATTATTTAATTTTGAAAATGCTTTTTGGAAATGCTTTTTTCTTTCAGAACCGCACTACTTTTTAGATGCACCATCCAATGTGTTTTCTGACGGAATTTTTTGGTACCAGACTTTCGATGTATCAATTATGCTTATGAAGTCACCATAAGGAAAAATACAGCTATTTTCTAATGATATTCTTGCCATAGTGTATTAATTATTATTCCTAGCCAAAATCAACACAAAATAAAGAGTATAACAAGAATTCACTCATAATAGGAATGTCTGAAGGTCCTGAGGTTAAAATAATAGCGGATAAAATACATAATGCGTTATCCGGTAAAAGAACAATTCAAGGAATCTTGCATAGCAATATTGACAAAGAGACAAAAAGTAAAATAATTGGATCCTCAATGGAGTATGTTAAAACCTATGGAAAGAACATTGTTGTGAAATTTTCATCAGGTGTTTATTTAAGAAATCACATGATGATGTGGGGCAAGTGGAGAATACATGACAGAGAGGAGTATGACTTAGGGTCTGCCAAATCACCACCACGTTATGCGTATAGGGAAAAAAAGGATAAAAATGCAGATGAAATACAAATTAAAAAAAATTACGTGACAGATGTGAGGCAAGATACAAGAGTTAGATTGACCCTAATTACTGTCGACAAAGTCTTAGTCCAATTTAATGGGCCTATACTACAGTTTTCTTTGGACGATCCGGCATTTAGGGAGCCCATTAAATCATTGGGTCCAGATGGATTGAGCGGCAATTATGATAAAGATAAAGTTCAGGCCATATTAAAATTCAAATCTAAAAACACAAACATGCTAATTGCAAATGCGTTATTAGATCAACAAATAATAAGCGGAATTGGGAATAAATACAAATCCGAAATATTGTTTCTAAATAAGATTTATCCCTTTAAAAAAGTCATATCGATGTCTGAATATGAACTGAATAAACTTTTTGTTGGTATTCCCAAAGTTTTGATTTATGGTTATAAAACTAAAGGGAGAACTCGACCAACAACGGGTAAGGAAAAAACTTTGAGGGATAGCCCTCATTGGGTTTATAGGAGATCAGGTAAACAGTGCTGGATATGTAAAGCAAAAATTGTATCTGAAAAAAAGTTAACCACCCGAATCACTTTTTGGTGTCCAATTTGTCAACCGGCTTAAACCTAAATTCATTGGCAGGTTTTTTTAGTATTGCTTCTTTCCCTTGAATCCTTAGAGAGGAGATTATTGACTTTATTACTACTGCCTGTTCTTATGTTTCAGCATTTTTTTATATCTATATTTTTTGTTCTTTTAACAAGGAAAAAAGATGTTTGAATATGCATCATTTCTTTAGGTGATGGAGAATGTGTATATCATACCATCATAAAATGGAAATAGCCAG
>JACDHC010000100.1 GCA_013821245.1 Candidatus Nitrosopumilus sp. | reverse complement strand
GTTTACTGTTTTTCCTGCGATTTTTTTCCCATCGTTTCTAAAGGAGATGGTTATGTCTTCATTATCATCATCATCAGTCTCCTTAAATTCCATTCCATTTATCGCTTTATTCCACGAGTATGCTGCCTCTTTAACCGAATCCTTGATTTTATCGTCCCCATCTTCTATTGAGTATGTTAGAACACCATCTGATAACTCGATGCCCCAGCTACAACAGATCTGAATTAGGTTTTTGTCCATAAAATCCTCATCATCATGTTTCTCATCCTCATCCTCATCCTCATCCTCATCCTCATCATGATCTTTTGCAAATGCCAAGTTTGCATTATTAAACAGAGTAAACACTAATAAAACTGAAATAGAAATAATCTGCAATTCCAATGTTTTGACCATAAAGTTGTTTTTACTTTTCACTTGTACTCATTTATACTATTTGAATATGTTTATTATCTGTGATGAGAATCTTTAGGGTTGTTGAGGGCAATTATTAATAATTGTATAGTTTTTTAACTCTACATTTTCAATAATTTTGCTATATGCCGGATTTCTAAAATTGGAACACTCATTTCTGTTAACAAATAAAATGGGAATAATTTTTGCCTTCTACGGCTTTTTTTTAATAGGTGTGCAATCCTTGATAGGTATTGATTGTCGCTATAAAATGTCATTGATTGCATTATATTATGTCAAGTACAATATGTTGAAGATAATGGACAAAAAGTTAAAAGACACTTGAAATGACACCTTGGATGGAAAAGCATTTTGCCTAACCTCCAGATTCTTTACAATCACTAAAATGTGCAATGGAGCAAGCACACATTTATCTATCTTTGCTTCAGAATACCAATGATGTATACCATTGATAGTGGTAAAGTAAATACGATTTTGGATTTGTACAAAATTAACGATAGCCATAGGGATTCCAGAATCTGGTTTTTAGAGGAACTGGATGCTAATAGCTATGGAGATTATCACAAAAAATATTCCAATTCACCTATTGAAAGATCACATTTTATTGCTGTTTGTGGTTTCTTTGAGCTTTCTGGAGTTCTTATGAATCATGGTTTGATAGACCCTGACCTTTACTTTGATATTTTCAACCCTAGTCCCTTTTGGCATAAAGCACAGCCCATAGTAGATGGGATGAGGGAAAAAAGACCTCACATTTATGAAAATTTTGAAATTCTGAACAACAAGAGACAAAATTGGACAAAGAAAAGAAAAGAAGAAGAAGCAGAAAAAGAACAACGAGGATAAGGATGAGGGGTGATGACGGCCGCCACACCCTCAGCCACAGCATGATTTCTCACTTGGCAGAATGTTCCATTTTATGTAATCCATTTACAATGACCCGTTTCTAATCCCTAACCTTTTGCCTCTACCTTTGGATTAAACCCCACTGTGCCTGTGTATTTGGCTCACAACTGTTAAATTTCCCCAAAGAGGGTATTATACAGAAGTGGATAAAACAGAAAATTGTATCCGAAACGAACATGGTTTGTGTAACGGTGACATAGTTGAATTCATTAATGGTTCAAAAACAATAAAAATTTGTCAATGTCAATGCCATGATAATATGTATCAATTAGTTCGAAGGATGCATATCTCAGATGACCACCTACAATAGGTTATTCTGACCGCAATCTAAAAAATACGCAATGTATCGCCTAAAGGCAAATTAATTCATATGGGTTGTTCTGATATGGGAATAAAACCAGCTGCTGCTAATACCGCAAATAATTTTTTTATATGCTTTATTGCTGTTGATCCTTTGCTCTACATTCTCTTTTCTATGAGTCAGAACCTTTGGCCCTTAAACTCTAGTTATTTGCATTTGCCTCCTTTTGTTTCCTTTGAAAAGAGTTTTACTGATTAATAAACTGTAACTAAAATAGATATTTAAAACAAGTGTAAAATTGAAAACCTGGGTCTATAGTATGCGTAAACAAAAAACATATTGCATTATAACACAAATAACATCATTAACTTAAGTACGGGTGATAAAGCAAAAACCCTTTATGCAGTAACACTGGGTATAGATTACATGGGGCTTTTGGTGATGAGAATAAAATAAAAATGTAACCTTGCTAGGTAAGAAAATAATGAAACGGTTATAAGTATAAAAGGTTGGTTGGTGTTACCTATTACTAATCTACAGAAACCCAAAACCATGGTGTTTTATCGATCATTTTGCTGGATACTCATCATCTCTTTCAAGCACTGGTCCTCTTGATGCCCTGCCGCCACCAGATCGCGATCCACTGATCGATTCGACGGAACCTAGGTCATTTAGTTGTTTAAGTAATTGAAGGTTAACGCGATGTTCGATTACCGCGTGATTGTGTTCATAAAAAGCCGGTACCACTCCCCATTCTTTCAATACGATGTTTTTTAACTCATCTTTACTTGCATTATCTTTGATGTGAACCTGGAGGGTATACCCGGGTGCCTCTTCTTCTTTTAAAATGGGCATTAATTCTAATAGTAACTTTGTATTTACTTTTGGTAGTTGTGTGTTTATCGCGTTTATAAGTTCATCATATCTTGTTGTAATCTCCTCAATACCACTCATTATATCCATAATAATGCAATTTCTATAATAATATATCGTATTTCTTTAATCAAATTTAGGAATATGCCTGTTATAATCAACAAGGAAAACTGCATTAAAGATTGTCAATCTGATGTTTGGGTAATTTGTTCAAATGCTTTATTTTATTATGCTATTTCAAGTTAAGATGTTGTTTCGATTATTTATTTGCAATGTTCAAATATTAGTTTAATTAAGTTTTGTTAATGAGACAAATTAGTATTCATACTGCTAGTAATCAGATTTTGGTTATGGAAGAGGTAAATGAATTTCTAAAAGACTTGGACAACAATGAGTTAATTGATATAAAGTATTCTATGGTGGTAAGGGGTGATGAAATATTTTATTCGGCATTGATGATTTATGAAGAAAAAGAAAACCAGGGTGACGATAACCTTACAATGTATGAATAAATAATAAGGGCAACTAAAATTTTGTTGGATTTTTATGCATCATTAAGAAAAGGTAACAAATACAACAACCTTTAGTGATGAAATTGCAATAATGGGCTAAAACAGTTACCGGGGCCAACAAATCATTATGTGGTGTTTTTTATGATTCCTATGCTTCACGGACTGTTTTTTTATTGTGTGCTGATTGTTCCAAGATGTGTATTTTTATTTGAAATTGACTATCTTTTGTAAATCTCTACACCGAGTATTCTGTAGATGCTTTGACTGATTTGTACAATAAATACTTATTTTTATTATAAATTAGGATAAATGCTTTTTATTTGTTAAAACTTGGGATTTATTTAATTTATTTTTAAAAAAGTTTATTTTGTTGGTATTTATAGTTTGTTAATCTATAATCATTATGAGTTCAAAATCCAATTTTATCTCCACACAAAAAATACCCCAAGAGGCCACACAACTAAATAAATTAACAAAGGTTGCTTCTGGATATGTTGAAATTGCCGCCTTCAAAGATTCCGATACACACACAGGATATTTTTGCTACAATTGTATCTACTATATGAAGCCAAATCATTGTGCAATAGTCACAGATGAGGGACAAGATATAGATGGCAATGTGTCACAATTAATAGCACCATATGGAGTTTGTTCTCTATGGACACCAAATGAAAAGGAGATTAAATAATCAGTATGTCTGATAAAAACATAATTGAAAAAGCAGCAGATGTTGTAGGTAATGTTACTAAATTTGAAAAACAAAGCAAGTTGAAGGCTGCGTATATGGAAAAAGATGAATTCAAAGACTCTGATCTTCGTTCGGGTTATTTTTGCTATAACTGCATCTATTGGGTTGATTCTATGGGTGGCAAATGCATGATAGTCGATGATAAGGGCCCGGATATATTTGGAAACGTTTCAGACGTTATTGCAGCTCATGGATGTTGTAATGGTTATGAGCCAAACTCTGGCAAGCTTAAAGACACAAAAACAAGTTCATAGGGCGACAATGAGATATTAAACAAATTGACATTCTGTTTGTTTGTTTATGTGATGGGTTTGTTTTTTTTTGTATGATCCCAAATTTCTGATATTACCTCTACGGTCGTTTCTTCTAGGGAGCCGTTAAATTTTTTATCCCACATGTTTACCACCGCTTCTCCAGCGGATGTTTTGTTTTCCAACCTTCTGTATAGGATGTCTATAAATTCTGGATTGACATTTAAATCATAAAGGCCTTTTTTTGCAAAATCCAATTCGAGCATTATGCTCTCTGTAAAGTCAAACACCCCTTGTGCATTAAATCCCGATCTAATTGTTGACATTCGCTCCTCCCTGATATCTGGTAGTGGCCTTAATGGTCTTTGCTCGGAAATAGTGTGATGCAAATAGCCTATGAAAAACTCAATCATGCAGATTAATTCTTGAGCTGTTGGCTGAACCGATAATATCCTTGTTTCAACACGATACGATTCATCCGTTATCCTGATACGAACATCATCATGCCTTTCTTTTTCTAGCTCATAATAGTTTGATGCTAGTATTGGTTGACGAGAGGCGACATAGTTTACGTATTCTTCAAGGCTGTCTAAATACTTGGAAATGGCCGGAAAGCCAGAGTTTTGCCCTTCTGCTTGGTCAAACAAAAATACTCTTGGTTCATATACAGAATATGTTCTTCCCGCTATTAGCCTACTGTTGGCACCCAAAAGAATGGATGAGGGAATCAAGTTTAGAATGTGATTGAACATGTGCGCGGTATAATCGGGGTTTTTTCCCTGCAGGTGAAAATGAAAACCTTGTATTGCTGTTCCAATTAAATTTGATTTGAATGTTTGACCATCCATCTGAGCATCTGGAAAAGCAGATTGCCATTCTGATATTTTCTTGTATCTTGGCTTGTCAGTAATGATTGTCTCATCGGAAAAAATTGGAGAGGGATTAGCACCCAAAAACACCGGTATGACGTTTTGACTTGGATATGCTTTTCTCACTAAATTGTCGAGACTTTCGATAAAGTCTTGGGTGGTGTCATTAATCTTGGATAGCTCATAAAAAGAGAATGGATTGGTTTTAAATTCAAATTGACACTTGCCGTATTCATAATCTAGTGGATGTTTTGTATTGAGTGACGCTTCAATAAGGGGTGCGGCATCGACGGGAAGACCTTTGTCATTTAAAAGGCAGCCCTCAATTTCGATTCCCACAAGAAATATGGGATCGTTTCTTTTTTTGTCATGGTGTATGTTTTGTTTTATCTCTTCAGCATGAGTGATAAGCGAATTGTCTTCCAACAACCTCTTTATGTAACAAGGTGTTTATAGGCTTACCATTGCTACTTTTGTCTGGCCTACTGTTAATAACAACCGCAAAAAATTGCTGAACATGGGATGACAATTTCCCTTTCACGATTTCATCTAGTGGAGGTGTTGTTAGTTGTTGTTTATTGGCATCTTTGAAACTACCTATTGTGTTCTGGGTTTAATGTGAAATATTGTTATAATGTGATGGTGGGTATATGCAGACAGACTGCATACATGGTAATCAAGTATCATGTAAAATATAGTTTTAATGTCTAAACATAATAATTTTATCGGATATTGGACTTCACAGGAACAATATTCTTTGCATGATTTGCTTCAATTTGTAATTGAAGCTGAGAGGGGTGGTTTTACGGCAACCATGACAAGTGATCATTTCCATCCTTGGTGGCACGACAATGGATACGGTAATTTTACATGGGTTTGGTTGGCAGCTGCTGCTGAACGAACAAAAAACATGAAATTCTTAACTGGAGTTACCGCTGCGATGTATAGATACAATCCTGCCATAATTGCCCAAGCTTTTGCTTCACTTGATGTATTGTATCCTGGACGTATTGGTCTTGGAATAGGTACCGGGGAAGCAATGAATGAAGTTTCGGTAGGATCTGATTGGCCCCCTGCAGAAATCAGGCTAGAGAGAACCACTGAAGCGATACAGATTATAAAGCAACTATGGAATAAAAATAATAACGCAAATCACGCGTCTTCTAATGCTGTAGATTCAAACAACAACAAAAACAACAATGGTTTTGTTAGTTTTAATGGGGACCATTTCAGAACAAAAAACGCTCGACTATACACTCCCCCAGTTACTGATATTCCTTTGTATATGGCCGCATCCGGCTCAAAAGCAACTCAAACTGCGGCAAAATATGCTGACGGTTTAATCACAATTTCTACACCTGATGCCGTAAAGGAAATGTTTGATACATTTGACGAAGCCGCCAGGGCATCGGGGAGGGATTCAACTTCTTTGGAGAAAATTGGAAAACCTATTGTATCTTTTGCAGAGGATTATGACAAGGCGTTTGCTTCTACGGAGTTTTGGCGAGCGGGTCAACTGGAAAATAATTTTGATATAGATGTCAATGACCCCCGAGATTTGCAACAAAAAGCAAAACAAGAGGTTTCGGATGATAAGCTTAAGAAATCTGTAATTATAGTCACTTCAATAGATGATTTAATCAAACCTATTGAGGATCATTTTAAAGCCGGCTTCACACAAATATATTTGCATAGCACAAGCCCTGACGAGCTTGATTTTGTACATAAGTTTTGCAATAAAGTGTTACCATATTTTAAAGAAAAGGCGGACAGGTAATAAGGGGAAGGGCATAAACATATAATATACCCGGATAGGGGATTAGATGGCAAATAGGTAACGAGTTAGTTCTGCCTTGAAATTTGTTTAACAAATCCACGTTCCTATCCCAGCGTTACCTAATGCACTGTTTTTTTGTTTTCTTTTCTTTAGGCATTGACAAAATATTCTTAATCAACCATCAAGTTTTTGATTTGAGTAAATTCTGTTACTTACTCTGTAAACATGTGTGTTTGTTTTCATTTGTTGTCGTAAAATGGCACATGCCGCATTGATGGCAATTAGTGTTTGTATTTGTGTCTGATAACAATGCTGATGGGTGCAATAATTAGCCAAAAGTATTGTGCCATATCTAAGTTTACAAACGATATCATTATGGATAAAAGAAAAACCTGTGGTATTGTGACTAAATTTGTCATAACTCCCTTTATGAACAGTGGGTGAAGGCTTTTTTCGATCAGTTTCCATTCCTTTGTTGAATGCCACCAAATAATCGTAAGCAATAAGCTGGTCATAATCACAATACTTGAATACAGAATGTAGGATATTTGGTAATTGTCAAAGGTAATGACCAGATTTGTTGAAATAGATAAAATCGTAATTAGAAGGAGAAACAATAAGTTCAGGTATACCATGGAAACGGTTGAACTCTTTATGTAGTTGAATACTTGATGGTATGAAACCCAGAATATGGAGATTACAAAAAAACTGATAAGATAACTTCCAATTGGGGATACATATCAATTAGTTTTTGAACAAGTTGGGATTGAGTAAGATTGGGTGTCAAATCTTGTATACTAATGGACAAAGCCATTAAAGTAATTGCA
>JACDHC010000005.1 GCA_013821245.1 Candidatus Nitrosopumilus sp. | reverse complement strand
GAATGGAGGTGTAATCATCAAGCCTTTGGGCGAGATGTTCAGCCTGCCATCACCAATAGCCCAACGCACCTGTTGACAAAAACAAAAAACATAACCGACAGAAAGAAAAGGCACCGCACCTTTCACCGCTACACCGCAAAAAAAATACACACACAAAACACGCACACCATTACAAGAAAATGGTGTGGCCATAATGCGCAAAAAACACACATACATCGTAACATTGCGATGTTGTAGAGTTGCTGCTAATCTCATAGTTTCACGCGTAAAGAACTGCTTTCTATTTTTCTGATTCTTTCCTTGCTTGCCTACTGCCTATACTGACAGTGTCTTTGTGCCGTTTGCATATTGTATATCATAGTTGCAAATGACGCAAGTAAATGCTGTTTTTGCTGCTGCTGTGTGTTTTCGGTATCCTAATGGGGTTTCCTTATGGTACTGAGTTGGTTGCTAGTTATAGGTTGTTGACAATTGACAGCTAACGGTTGGAATAAATCTGGTTTTATTTATGTGACTATGATGAAGATAATGCGGAATTTGTATTATCCGAATTTCTTTGATTGTTATATGTGATACAATGCAAGTTATTCAACAATTCTATTAAGTAATATTTCATTTTTGTTTTTATCTTGGATGGAAGAGTTTTTTATAAATGAATTCATCGTGCTAATTGAATAATGATTTAAAATTTCTACTAATTCGGAATATTTGTTCAACTCATAAACTCTTCTTTTATTTGTTTTAATTTCATTTATAATTTCTTTTTCAACTAGTTGTGGAATAATTCTTTGCACGGTTCTAAGTGGTACTTCACTTATTTCACTTATTTCTGTACTTGAAAAGTTAAAATTTTGATTAATAATGAAAAAATCTAGAATTCTGGCAATGTTGTTTTGAAATATTCTTTCGAGGGGCCTGTTTTTTATTTTATATATTTCGTTTCCTTTGCTCATTAGTTTATACACATTATATCGGTATAAAATGTTTGCGCCATAATTGGCATTATAAATTCAACCTCATCATTATTGAATTTTTTTTAAAGCCAATTTTTTCATAAAATTTAATAAGCTTTTCGTCACAGTCCAGAATTATTTTGTAACATTCATTGTCTTTAGCTATTTTTATTAATTCTTTTAGAATTTCTTTTCCGATGCCTTTACCTTCGTATCCTTTTCGCGTTACAACATCTTCGATATGTCCTGCTTTTCCACCGTTATGAATGAATTTTTGTTCGATCAGTAACGTAGCAGATCCGACTATCTGATGATTTTGTTTGTCTTCAGCTATAACTATTCTATAGTTTTTATCTCTGATTTCCCTTAGGATTTCCATTTTACGAATTGTATCATTAGCTAGTTTTCCTACTTCCGAGAGATTGGATAGTGTCTCAAAAAATCCATTTGATAAATCTTCTTCTTTTAATTCTCTTATGGTAAATGACATCTATCAATTTTTATTAGTAAAATATTAAATAATTTTCTACTTGGAGAAATAAATTTTAAAAATAACTTGTGCTTTAGTTAGAAACGCTAATTAATATATTTTGTTTAATTGATTATTAGTGTAAAAAGAATATTTATGACATCAGAAATAGAAATTAATAGTTATTTGAAAAATAATAGATTGGCTAGAATTATGGTCGTTGATGACGAAAAGGATATTCTTAGAATAATTAAAAGGGATTTAGAAATTACTAATGAATTTCAAGTGGAAACTTTTTCTACTGGGAATGAAGCTTTAACCTCCTTCAAAAGCCATGAACCTGGATATTATGATATAATTATCACAGATATAAGAATGCCTAGAATGAATGGGTTTGAATTATATAGAAATATTAAGGAAACCAGCCCGAATACAAAAATTGCGTTTATTACTGCATTTGAAATAAATAAAGATGAATTTACAAAAGTTCTTCCGTCCATCGACGTTAAAGATTTTATAATTAAACCAATAGATATGAATGATTTGATATTTAAGATTAAATCAATGTTATCGATGTAGTCTATATTGTATATTAAAAATATGTGCATTTAGTGTTTTGATATTAGTTTCCGAAATTTATGTGGTATACAGAAGTTCTAAATGGTTGGCATAGTTTTATCTAGAAATAATATTTTTTTATTAATTCTGGTAATTGGGGTTGGGATATCTTTATCCTTTCTTTCCTATCATTATTCTGGTCTTACAGCAGATCAAATTGCAGACGTTGCATCTAATGATATTAGATCTAACGCGATTATTGAAACTGATGGTCTCTCAAGAACACTTATTCATATAATTGATCCAATATCCACTAATCTAGAAATTTTATCTAATGTAGTTAATTATAGCAATATTGAAGGTACCCAAGTTCTTATAGATCAAGTTCAAAATTCTACAAAGGGATTAACCGAAGGTTATTATTGGATTGATGAGGATGGACGAATTGTATCCATAAGCAATGTGAATTTAAGTTCAATTTACTCTTATGGTTCTATTAACTTAAGTAATAGGGAATATTTTGTTATTCCAAAAGAGACTATGTCTAAATATTATAGTAGTGCAATTGAATCTATAGATAAAATTCCAAGACTGTATATTTCATTTCCAATTATTGAAAAATCTAATTCTTCTAAAAGTACCTTTAAAGGTGTAATTGTTTCATCCATAAAAATTCATGAATTAGGAACTTTTTTACAAAATGAATTAACTCCTCAAGTAGCCAGCAATGTTGGTTTAATGGATAAAAATGGTGTAATAATATATTCTCGAAACCCTGCACTAATAGGCAAAAATTATTTAGACACGGAATTTCAATCTCTAATACCACAAGAGATCAAAGGGCCATACAATTCTATTTTAGAGAGGTCCCTTCAAGGCTCTTCTGGAGCTGATGATCTTTTGCTGATGGGTGGAAATAAAACCACTATTACTTATCAACCTGTTTATATAGGTGGAAAATATATATGGACTTTATTTGTAAGTGCTCCCCATCAACTTGCTACTGAAGTTGGTGCTCTAATAAATGATCAAAAAAATTTTAGCACCTTAATGGTGTTAATAATAGGCATTGTTGCTTTAGGCATTGCTTTCTTAATTTTATCTTGGAACAAGCAGTTAGAATCTGCAGTTAATTCGAGAACAATTGAGTTAAAGGAAGCAAACAAATCTTTGCAGGAAAATAATAAATTATTAGAGCTAGCCAACGAAAAACTGAGTACTCATGATAGAATGCAAAAAGAGTTTATAAATATAGCTGCTCATGAGTTAAGGACTCCCATAATGCCTATACTGGGAGATGCAATTTTTTTAGAAAAACAATTTGAGGCTGGAAAAAAAGAGGTAATGGTAGATAAGGAACAAGTTAGCTCTATAATAAGAAATGCTAAACGATTAAAGAGATTAGCTTCTGATATTTTGGATATAACCAAAATAGAGAGCCAATCATTAAAATTAAATAAAGAAAAATTCAACATTAAAGATGTAATTGCTTCTTCTATAAGTGACATTAAAGTTCAAATGAATAGTAGTAATCCGGAACAGCTTAAAAATTTACAAATAAATTATAATCCAAAAGACGTATTTGTTTTTGCAGATAAAAACCGAATTACTCAGGTTATTTTTAATTTATTAAGTAATTCAATTAAATTTACTGAGAGTGGTTCTATAACAATAGACGTAATTTTGGAAAAAGACCAAACAAAAAACATTCATTATGTAGTTGTTAGCATATCGGATTCCGGCCAAGGAATAGATTCCGAGATTTTGCCTAGGCTATTTACCAAATTTGCTTCTAAATCTTTTGAAGGTACTGGTCTTGGCTTATTTATTTCCAAAAGTATTATCCATTCTCATTATGGAGAGATTTGGGCTTACAACAATCATGAATGTGGTGCTACTTTCTGTTTTAAAATACCACAGCAATAATTAAATAAAAAAATATTATGTGGAATTTTGGTTATTATCGAATTTCTTTATTCTTTGTTGCTTTTTTTTCCATAATTTGGTAGATACAAACAAGGCTATGATGATCAAAATCAAAACAATTTCCATAATTGTAGTATTTACTATCGTCAAGTCCTGAAAAATTTGAATTAATATTATACCCATTATATTTCCGGTAATCAGCGCAATGAAAAAGATTTTAATTACTTCAAATTTTTTCATTTTTGTAATTCAATTTTTTCGTAAATATAAATATACTTATAATTGATATTGGTGATATTTATTAAATTATAGTTGATGGAAAACTAACACACACAAATATATCAAATAAACGTGACTTTTCTCAAAAACACCCGGATATGGAGAATGCGAAGAATGTGGCAATTATTGGGCTGCTCTAGTGTAGGGTCTCTTTTGTGTTTGGATATATTTTGGGTAATGTGATTAAATCATTTCAAATGCATATTAATAAAACGTTTTAAAGGTATTGGCCAATCAAGCCCTCGTGATTACAAATTCAAAAAAAACCGTTGCCCTATATATTACGTTAATAAAACTTGTATTTAATTTTAAAATGTTTTATAATTGTTATAACAAATTATTATTATTCTAAAAAAATAAAGATATTTTAAAAACTGTCAAATCCTCCTGCATCAAAGTCCATTCCCCCCGCATCTCCAAAATCTGCTCCCTGTGAATCTGCACTATCTGTTGCTGCTCCTGTATCTGAACTTGCGCTATCCGTTCCACCTTCTTCCCCACCTGCCATGGAGCTTTCCGTGGGAGTCATTGCCATTCCTGCAAAGGACATCAGTGATGAAAACATTACCATCTGCATAATACCGGAAAAAATCATCATAGGCAACCAGGCTCTGTTATCGTTCATGAAGGATTGAACTTGTGTTTTATCCCCTTGTGAGTACCACTGTTGAACTTGTCTCATCTTACCTTCTAATTCTTGATTTTTACTGGTTAACACCTTCACTCCAATTTCATTTAATTGATATTGTCTCTTTTTTCCAAAAAAGAAACTCTTTTTGTCAAACCCTGTAATTAATTTCTGACCTTCTAGTTCCTTGAGAATCTTCTCAATCTCTGATTTTGATAACTTTGTAGATTTTGCAATTTTATCAGCCGTATTTAAATTTTTAGATATTGCATTTAACACTATAAAATGTGGAGGACTATCGTTAAAATTGGATGACATATACTTATATAATAGCTATAGTTCTACTTAAATACTGCTTTATTGGCTTAAATTTATTATCTTTACCACCTATTGCTGAACACAGTCGGGGAAAGTACAAATACTAACCATATCCAATATGTTTAAAGGTTTTCTTCTGCTGTATCGTTTAACAAACACGCAAGAGGAATATGGCATCTCAATATGTGGGTTTTCATATTAACATCACCAGCCGAACATGATTTAATTTTAATAGATTTAAGGTTCAATTAATATTTTTTTTAATTAAATGATTGTAAAATAATATATTTACTTATCTGTAATATTCTAAAAAATGACCCGCCAGAGAACCATTGCATTGGACTTGGATTCTGTGCTTGCTGATGTTATGCTTATTTGGTTGGAAGAGTATAATCTTAAGTTTAACACCTCCATCAAAAAGCAAGACCTATTTCAATGGCATCTTCATAATATGTTGCCTCTCACTGAAAAATATGCTCAGGATCTTTTCACACATGTTTGGAAAAAACGTTGGAAAGATATTCCTCCAACTAATGGTGATATTTCGATGGTTACTAATCTATTACAAAAAGCTGGGTTTCGAATCTCAATTATAACAAAAAGGGATCGAGCTACAATGAGTTTTGTAGCACAATGGCTAGATCTTTATAATATTTATTTTAATGATGTGATTTTTATTTTTGATAACACCTCAAAAACTTGCTATCCTTTTTTCCTTTTGGTCGATGATTCTCCTATTAATGCTGTAGAGGTATTTTATCCTAGGAGGATAGTTATTTTTGATCAACCATGGAATAAAGTTTTGACAAATTATCCTCGTATCCGCAAATTAAATGAACTTTTTTTTTACTTGACCTAATTTTAATTTACAAGACCTGTTTTTAAATGGTGTTTTTTCTCATCTCAATAATTATTCTATTGAGCGTTGATAAGATGCCATTATAATTACATAAAAAATTACAACTCTCATCAAATGTTTGTTTGTCTTTTGTTGATTTTCCTAAATAGTCCACTTCTATTTCTCCGTTATCTGTATTTACATAGAGCATTATTGAATATATTTCCTCATTGTTATGAGAATTTAATTTATATTCTCTTAATTCTATTTTATATATAATTTTTCCTTCAATTTGAAAATTGTTTTCAGATATTGTTTTTTTTCGTGTCAATATCAAAATATGTTCTACTTTTACCTTCTGTATTAACACCGATATTTATTGCTATTAACACGTTTTTATTTATAGTCTAAAAAACGTATCCACTCTGGGAACCATAGTTGACTTTCAGGTACTCCTATGCCTTTGGATAGAATTTCTGGCGAATTGTAAAATACCTTGTCTGCTCCTATCTCACCAGAAATTTTATCATTTAAATCGTCAATATATGCTATTTTGCCTATATATTTTCTAGCAATTAAATCCCTTTGTTGAGTGTATAGTCCTACTTGCCGACCGTCAATAGTAGCTACGGAACTAACTACTATGTTGATTTTTTTTGCACGAGCCTTTCTTAAATAAAATATTGTTTCAATAACAGTACCTCCAGTTTGAATAGTTCCCTGAATAGATGTGATATTTTTGTTCACCGTAAGTGGTTCTATTACGAATTTCAGTGTCTTTCCATTTGACAACAGCTTGTTCTTGCTAACCTGCTCAGAATAGTCTATCATATGATCAGAATCATCATAACGATCTTTTATTATTCCTTCCAACATTTCAAAATTATTTTTATTTTTGTACTCTATATTAAATCCCAATGCCATCGGTCTGGCATAATCAGGTTCGGCATAGATCATGTCTGTATCTATGTTTTTTTTTGAAAGAAATTCTGCCTGTAATTTTCCAATGTTTTTTCTTATTGTGTAGATGCTCTTATCATTGAAAATGCTGGATACGTGTGATTCCCGCATGAATTCAAAAGGATCCATCAATATTCTATTTCTGTCTAACTGTGTAAGGGTCTTGATTCCGTCTTTCAAATCAATACTGATTAGTTGACCTGGATTTGCCTGTCTTAATTTTAAACCATCAAAAAAATTTTCGATATAGTTTTCAGATATTGTAATAATAAATTGTTCTTTTCTATTCTCGCCTATAAATAAAGGCTTGAATCCTGTACTGTTCCTAAAAACATATAGTCTATTATTTATATTTACTGCGTAGTTTCCGCGCAAGTGTCTGTCTAAAAATTCTGAGGCTCGATATGGGTCATCTCTTTCTAATAGTTCTTTAAAAATAAAATAAATCTGATATAACGGTTCGATGTTTTTATTATTTTTTATTAAAGGATGAGTTGATAATTTATCTATGTCTATGAAA
Organism: Candidatus Nitrosopumilus sp.; assembly: GCA_013821245.1. Classification (GTDB taxonomy): domain Archaea; phylum Thermoproteota; class Nitrososphaeria; order Nitrososphaerales; family Nitrososphaeraceae; genus Nitrosocosmicus. The sequence goes on along the minus strand of JACDHC010000005.1, from coordinate 23,989 downwards.
AAACCATCCAACGCAAAATTGGATTTACTGTATTTTTTGTGTTTAGGTTTTTTTTTGGAAAGGTATCCTATGACTGTGTTTAAAATATTTTTATTTTGCATTTTGATCATTTTGCTGATCTGATCAAATGATGATAGACTTCCATATCCTTCAACATTAAATTGACCTGAATTTATTTTCCAGAAAGCTTTGCCGCGGTGCTGAAGTAATTGCATACCTCTAAATACATTATAGATTAATCTTTCTTTTTCCTGTTCTTTATTGGTATTACAGATTGCAACTATCCCTGCCACTTCAAATCTGCTTTTGTTTTGTTTGTCGGTTGATAAAAATTTTAATATTTATCTAATACAATCTAATCGATAATTGCAAAGTTTGAAAGTAAATATATGAATTGTTGGATTACTTTCATAATTGATAATTGGTTTGTTGGGGAAAGCTAATGTTGGTAAATCAACGTTTTTTAATGCTGCTACTGACTTATCTGTTCAGGTCGCTAATTTTCCATTTACTACTATTGCCCCTAATGTGGGTATTGCTTTTGTAAGAATCAACTGTGTTTGTAAAGAAATGGGTGTAATGGATAATCCGATTAATTCTAGATGTATCAACGGAGTTAGATTCATTCCAGTAAAACTGATAGATATAGCAGGTTTAGTCCCCGGCGCTCATTCTGGTAGAGGATTGGGAAATAAGTTTTTAGATGATTCTAGGCAAGCGAATGTAATTATTCATGTTGTAGATATATCTGGCTCTACAGATGAAGAGGGGAAAACTGTTAGTTTGGGCAGTGGCGACCCCTTGTCTGATATAAAATTTGTAGAGAATGAATTTGATTTATGGATACATTCTTTGATTTTAAGGGATTGGGATAAAGTAATAAGAGAAAGTGAAAACCTAAAACAAAACATAGAACACACTATATCAAAACGGCTTTCTGGATTGTCTATTAGTGAACAAGTTGTCAAAAATGCTATAAATACTGTTGGTTTGATCAAAAAACCTGCAAATTGGGATGAAAACGACCTTCTTATGGTGTGTAAACAAATCCGAATTACATCCAAACCTATTGTTATAGCTGCCAACAAAGCAGATTTACCTACTTCTGAATCAAATATTTCTAAGTTAAAAGGCCTTAATAGGTCGTTTTTTACTTGTGTTTCTGAAGCTGAGCTATTGTTAAAGAGAGCCTTGCAAAAGAATTTAATTTATTACCTACCTGGAGATCCTGAATTTGAGATAAAAAACCCTGATGTTCTCTCCAAAAATCAATTAGAAGCTTTACATATGGTGTCTAAAGTTTTAAGGAAATATGGTTCCACCGGAATCCAAAATATCCTAAATCACACTTGCTTCAAAATTTTAAATAATATTGTAGTATATCCTGTTGAAGATGAGTTTAAATTCACCGATAAAAAGGGAAATGTTTTACCTGATGCTCGGATAGTTTCAAAAGACATTACTGCAAAGGAATTGGCACATCTTATCCACAATGAACTAGGAAAAGGATTCCTTTATGCAATTGACGCAAGATCCAAACAAAGAATTGGCGCCGAACATGTGCTGAAAAATAACGATATCGTTAAAATAGTTTCTACTACTAGTAGAAACTAAATTATGCTTTGCTTGGGAATAGAGAGCACTGCTCATACTTTCAGCTGTTCCGTGATAAGCAGTGAAAATGATGTTATGAATAAAAATAAATATGATGATATGGTGTTATCTGAAGTTCGCGATATTTACAAAGCGCCTGCTGGCTGGGGAATACATCCTAGAGATGCATCAAAACATCATGCTCTAATTGCGCCAAAAGTGCTCAAGGAATGTCTTGATAAAGCAAACACCAAAATGAAAGATATTGATTTGATATCCTATTCTGCTGGACCCGGCTTAGGGCCATGCTTGCGAATTGGAGCTGTAATAGCTCGTTCTTTGTCTTCTTTCTATAACATTCCTTTAGTTCCTGTCAATCATGCCATTGGTCATATTGAATTGGGCATAAAACTTACTGGCCTGAATAATCCTCTTACGCTTTTAGTTTCAGGCGGACACACTATGATTCTTGTATATCACAAAAACAAATGGAGAGTTTTTGGTGAAACTTTGGATATTACTATCGGTCAGCTTTTTGATCAGATTGGACGAAGCATGGGTTTTGCTTCTCCATGTGGCAATAAAATAGAGGAGTTGGCTGATTTATCTGAAAAAAGCTTGCTATATCCATTACCATATGTTATCAAGGGAAATGATGTTTCTTTCTCAGGATTGTTGACTGCAGTTAAAATGTTGATACGTGAAAAAAAATATAACATACGTGATATATGTTTTTCATTACAAGAAACTGCATTTTCTATGCTAGTAGAAGCAGTAGAGCGTGCATTATCATTTACTGAAAAAAAAGAATTTCTGATAGTAGGCGGTGTTTCTGCCAATGCGCGTCTATCTCAAATGCTACACTTAGCTTGTGAATATCATAATTCTGTTTTTAAATCGTGCCCCTTACAATTTTGTGGGGATAATGGCACACAAATAGCTTGGACGGGGCTTCAGTTATATCTTCATTCCTCATATTCAAAAGTCGATCCTGAAAAAGCATCCATATCTCAATCCTGGAGATTGGATACGGTTGATATCTTGTGGCGATAATCATTCATGTCTGTTGTTATGTGTGCCACTCTGTATTCGGATCTCTTTTACCCATTTTCCAGGACTTAGAACCCCAAATTTGTAAATGTTATTATTTTTTAAAGCCACCACTAGTTTTTTTATAATTAATCCCTCTGATTTGATGCCGGATATGTCGTTAAATTCTATTTCTAATTTTTCATCAATCAATTTCTTTGATAAAGTTACTATACGACCCTTAGTTTTTTCAAAGACTATTTTTTTATTTGTAAGCGTAAGGATGCCGCTTTTTAATTTGTCCTCTGAACAATCTTCTAGTAGAATTACTTTTTCATTATTTGCAGACTGGGATCTTTCATCCATGCTTTTTAAATCTGTACCATACTACTAAAATTATCTATTGATGAAAAATAAAAAGCTATTAAAAAAAGGTGCCGAATCTGAAATATATCTTATAGATTGGTATGGAAGTGATGCGGTTTCAAAAATTAGGCTATCTAAAAAATATCGCCACCATTATATCGATTTGGCTTTAAGAAAGCAAAGGACATTGCATGAAGCGAACATTATTTCCTCTGCAAAAATGATTGGAGTTGAAACCCCATTTATCTATTTTCTCAATTTAAACAATTTTGAAATAATAATGGAGTATATCCATGGTAATACATTAAAAGATAATTTCTCTCCAGAGTTTTGTGTAGATTTGGGGAAAATTATAGGAAAGCTTCATTTACACAATATAATTCATGGTGACATAACAACCTCTAATTTTATATTGATACCACAAAATGGTTTAGTTGTGATTGATTTTGGTTTATCCTTTATTTCCGAACGTTTAGAAGACAAAGCAGCCGATATTAGATTATTTAAAGAGATACTAAATAGCATTCATGTAGAATACTTTGAAACCTCTTTTGAAAATTTCTTATTGGGTTATACTGAAATTTATGGTAAAAAGTCTTTAAAAATATTTAACACTGTTAATGAAATTGAACAAAGGGGAAGATATTCAAGATAGTTTGAAATATTTTTTTTCTATAATGATAATTTTATCCTTGTTGCATAATTTTTTTGCATATTCCTTTTTCTTTATGTTGCATAAAATGAACCTGACAAAAATCTATACTACACTCATAACAATGCCATCCGCATAAAGTATAACATACATTACATTTTGAAATAGGCTTATTGTAATCAAATTCCTTTGTTTGTTTGATTAGTCTTGGTTTTTGTGCCCTTTTTTGCGATTGTTGTCTCATTAAATTTATCCTCTGTTACTACATAAAACATCATATTGATGTTTGGAAAATATACTCCAATTGTATGGATCTATCAACCTGTTTCATAAAATCAGTGTGTTATTTAAAGTTTTTTCAAAATAAATTTTTTTACAAATTGTGTTCTTTTGGATTTTTTGTATGATAAAAGAATGCGGGGGGTGGGATTCGAACCCACGAATCCCTAAGGAACAGGGGTGTAGGACTGGGATACTCCCAAGCTCATTCTAAGCTTCGCACTTTTTTTAGACCTGCGCCGTTGACCGGGCTTGGCGACCCCCGCATTACCTTATATGTTGTAAAAGCCAAATTTATCTATTGTTAATGCGGTATATTATGTGATTTAGATATTGTATGTGATCTTTTTGTTAATTGTAATTATTGGGGGTTTTATTGTACAATATATTGTGAAACAATAACTTTGAAATAACTACAAATATCTTTATTGTTAAAGGCGATAAATAAATGGATTTAACGAAAAAAAAATTGTTTGGAACTAATGGAATTAGAGGAATCTTTGGCAATGATCTTTCAATAGGATTCATAATTGATATTTCTTATTCTATCGGTTGTTTCTTTAAGAGAGGCCCTATCGTTTTAGGTTATGATGGCCGTTCGTCAAGTTTTGCTATTTCAAAAATTGTTACATCCGTATTAATGTCTATGGGATTCAATGTCTATAATATGGGATTAACTCCCACTCCTTGTTTACAGTTTACAGTAAAAGATTTAAATTTTTGTGGAGGAATAATGATAACTGCGTCTCATAATCCTCCTGAATACAATGGTTTAAAACCCATATCTAACAATGGAATAGAGTTATCAAGAAAAGATGAACAAGGTATAGAGGATATTTATTATCAAAAAGAATTCACAAAAATACAATATAAAAATTTTGGAAATTCGTTTATTTTGGAAGATGCCATAGAAAAGTACGTAGATAAAGTATTATCATTTGTAGATGTTGATGCTATAAGGCAATGTAAATTTAAAATTGTAATGGATTTTGGCAATGGTGTGCAATCTTTAGTGGCCCCATTAATTGCGAAAAAATTAGGGTGTGAAATATTAGTCATAAACGGTAATATTGATGGAAGTTTTTCTGCACGTGGCTCCGAACCAAAAATGGATAATTTAACTGATCTTACGGAGCTGGTAAAAAAAACTAATGCTGATCTGGGTGTTGCTTATGATGGTGATGGAGACAGAAGTATATTTTGTGATGAAAAGGGGATCATACACTGGGGTGATAAAACTGGCTCTATATTGGCCCATTATCTGATTAAAGATAAAAAACTTGACACATCAGTGGTATGCCCTATCAACTCTTCCTTGCTTATATCCAAAATATGCAACAGTCTTAACAGCAAATTACATTATACAAAAGTGGGAAGTGTGGAAGTTACTCATTGCATGAAAGATACTAATTCCATAATTGGATTTGAAGAAAACGGTGGTTTTTTTTATGGCCTTTTAAATGAGGTGCGTGATGGTGCTATCACAACAACTCTGATTTTAGAGATGTTAAGCTATTATAAACAAAATCCATCTGAAATAGCTCTCCCAGACAACACTAATTATGATTGTAATTCCAAAGTCTCTTTGTCGCTTTTGTATGGCATTTTCGATAATACCTATCAATACAAGTCCAGTCTAAAACTATCAAATATTGAGGATATTCCCCATGTGCTTGATTTGTGTAAAAATCATGGATCTGTAAAAAAAATTGAAGAGATGGATGGCATTAAAATATGGTTTGATGATGACTCGTGGATTATGTTTAGGCCCAGCGGCACTGAACCCTTATTAAGAATATATGCAGAATCTGATGATAAATCTTTGCTTGATTCGAAAATAAGAGAATACGATGAATTGATTAAGACCTCATTTCATATTAAAAATTCTAGTCTATGACAACGTTTTTAATACTCTTTTTTTGATATTTTAAGAGTGGAAATGATCCCAATGGGTGATTGTAAACTATGAGTAAACCATATTATGTAAAATATGATACACCAAAAGATCTAGTTAATGCAATTTATGAAGCTGTTCGATTGGCCAAACAAAGTGGTGTGGTGAGAAAAGGTACGAATGAAACTACTAAAGCAATAGAGCGAGGCATAAGTAAATTAGTTATTATTGCTGAAGATGTTGAACCCCCAGAAGTTGTTGCACATTTACCTATTTTATGTGATGAGCGTACATCCAAATATGTTTTTGTTCCTAGTAAAAAAGATTTAGGAAACGCATTAGGAATTGAAGTAGGATCAGCCGCGGCTACAATTATTGATGCTGGTGAATCACAACAAATCCTAGATCAAATAATAGGTACTGTTGAAACTATAAAAAATAAATGAATAGTTTTGCGGATGTGTTTTATTAGGTGAGTAAAACTGAAGAAAAGGTAATTCCTGCAGAAGTAATTCAGATTGTAGGTAGAACTGGTATAGCTGGGGAAGTAATTCAAGTACGTGTTAGAATTTCTGAAGGGAAAGATAAAGGGAGAATTCTTACAAGAAATGTTAAAGGCCCTATAAAAATGAACGATATACTAATGCTTAGAGAAACAGAACGAGAAGCAAGAAAAATAAAATGATACAAAATAACATATTGGTAATGGTGAATATTCAATGAGTAGAAATGTTGCATCTTTAAGAAAATGTTTTTTCTGTGGAAAACATGTTGATACAGGCAAAGGAATTATGTTGGTTAAAAATGATGGATCTATTCAATGGACCTGTTCAGCAAAATGCAAAAAAAACCTTCGAGATTTAAAAAGAGATCCAAGGGTTTTCAAATGGACTGATAAATATATGAAAGGTGGAATCAAAAAACGAAAATAAATGAACACTGAGCAAACTTTGGTATTAATAAAACCTGATGCATTTCAGCGAAAATTGGTCGGTAAAATCTTACAACGTTTTGAAGACAAAGGTTTTGATATAAAGCAACTAAAAAGCTATAATTTTAAAATAGACCATGCTCAGGAGTTTTACTCTGTACATAAAAACAAACCTTTTTTTAACGAATTGGTTTCTTTTATCTGTTCTGGGACAGTAGTTGCTTGTATTCTTGAAGGAAACAATGCTATAAGCACTGTTAGAATTATGATTGGTCATACAAAATCTTTTGATGCCGCACCAGGTACTATTAGAGGTGACTTTGGATTAGAGATAACAAATAATATTATCCATGCCTCTGATTCTCATGAAAGCTTCATAAAAGAGTCATCATTAATATTTTCATAAGTGCATGCATTTACGCCAACCAGTAGTAGTAGTTCTAGGTCATGTAGACTCAGGCAAAACTTCTTTATTGGATAAGATCCGGGGAACCTTTGTTCAAACTCATGAAGCCGGTGGAATAACCCAACATATTGGTGCTAGTTTTTTTCCACTAGATACTATTAAAAGTTTAACTGGACCCTTATTTAAAAAAATATCTTCTCATGCTCATTCTATACCTGGATTGTTGGTCATTGATACGCCAGGGCATGAAATTTTTGCAAATCTAAGAATACGGGGAGGGTCCGCCGCAGATATCGCAATATTAGTTGTAGACGTAAATAAAGGATTTGAGCCTCAGACTGTTGAAAGTATAAATATATTAAAAAAAAGAAAAGTTCCATTTGTAGTTGCAATAAATAAAGTTGATCGTATAACTGGATGGAAACACGGACAAACTAATTTTATTACTGAAGAAATGAAAATACAACCAAAGGAGGTTCAACTCGATCTTGACAATAAACTGTATAGTGTTTTAGGCTCCCTCTCTGAATTAGGATTTAGTTCTGAAGCATTTTGGCGTGTTAAAGATTTTGCAAAAGAGGTGGCCTTAGTACCTGTCAGTGCGGTCAGTGGTGTAGGCATTCCTGAACTTCTTACAGTTTTGGTTGGATTGACTCAGCAATATATGACGCAAAAACTAGAACGGCATGAGGGATCTGCTCGGGGGATTATATTAGAGGTTAAGGAAGAGATTGGATTGGGGCCTTCTGCAAATATAATACTTTTAGATGGAATTATAAAACAAGGTGATTCGATAGTAGTTGCGAAACGAGAATCTGCAGTAATAACCAAGGTGAAATCATTACTTTTGCCAAAACCTCTTGATGAGATGCGTGATCCAAGAGATAAATTTAGGCATGTTGATATGGTGGTTTCTGCAGCGGGATTAAAAATTACTTCTCCTGATTTGGAAGGTGTTATAGCAGGAAGTCCGCTATATGGAATGACCTCGAAAGATAACGTAGAGGAAATAAAAAAAATTGTAGAATCTGAAGTCAAGTCTGTTATTGTCAATACCGAATCAAATGGAATTATTTTAAGATGTGATACAATTGGTTCTATAGAAGCAATTTCTGAAATGTTAAAAAAAGATAGAATACCTATTAGATCTTCTGATATTGGTCAAATAAGCAGAAGGGATGTAATGGCTGCATCTGCTGTTAAAGATAAGGATCGTTATTTGGGGGTAATTCTTGGATTTAATGTGAAACTTTTAGAAGACGCCGAAAAAGAATCTTATGAACGGAATATTAAGATCTTTAACGAAAAAATAATTTACAATCTTGTGCGTAATTATGTGGACTGGGTATCCTATCAAAAGGAACATGAAGATTCAATTTTATTCAATGAAATTCCGCCTATCTGTAAATTTGAATTTATGAAGGGATATGTTTTTAGGAGAAGTGATCCCGCTGTGTTTGGGGCAGAAATAAACATCGGCAAAATAAAACAAAAGATGTCTATAATGAATAACGATGGAAAAAAAGTTGGAATAATACATCAAATTCAAGATAAGGGCAAAACTATAGAAGAAGCTACCAAGGGAATGCAAGTTGCAGTATCCATCAACGGTCCACAGATTGGTCGTCAACTCAACGAAGGTGATGTGTTTTATACTTACCTGAATAGCAGACAAGCAAAAACACTACTTGGACGATTTAATCATAAGTTAGACGAGGATGAAAAAGTTGTATTGGATTATGTTATCACATTAAGAAGAAAGTCTGATCCTGCTTTTGGATACCTATAACAATTTTACATTTCATCGTGATATTTATATGGTTTTTAACTTTTGTTTGTGATGTAGTAGATGACAGACTTTAAATTAATGGGAAAGATTTTTTTTGCCCCTAATACCTCTGACAATGAGCTAATTGAAAAGGCAAAATCAAAACTAAAACAAAATGGAATCCAAGAAGACCTAATTGAAATCAATTATAATGTTCAAGAATTGGAAGAAAATGATATTTTTATAAGTTATGATCCTCCGGATTTGGTGGTAAGAAGAGTTTATGCTAAAACTCCAAGCGGATTCATAAAAATGAAAAGTGTCCAAACCATAAAACTTGACTGATACATACACACACACAATAACTTGTCGTATTGAAAACTTGGTTTTATCTGTCTTATTTAATTTAATTCATTAACTAATGCGTCAAAGTTTTTAATGATGTTTATTTTCTTTTCCTTTTTGCCTGTGTTGTCCCTTAAAATAACATTTCCATCTGATTTTACCTCTTCTGAATTAAAAATAATTGTATTTTTAGCTTTTTTATTTTCTGCTTCAATAATTTGCTTAGAAAATGACCTACCTAATAGGTCATAGTCTACCGTTTTATTTCCTTTTCTTAATATTGATGCTAACCTCTCCACCAAATTCGCCATTTCTGGAGAGTTATAAGCTATAAATATCAAGTCATTTGTATTTTTTCCCTTAATGATCTCATGTTTTTTCATTGCCAAGATAATTCTTTCGATGCCCCCTGCTGCGCCGGTCGCACCCATGTCTTTTCTTCCGAATGTCTCTGTTAGTTTGTTGTATCTGCCTCCACCTACTAAGGAGCCATAATTACCTTCATTGTCTATTGCCTCAAAAACAATTCCTGAATAGTAGTCTAAACCCCGTACAATGCCCAGGTTTATCCTTATGTTTTTTATTTCTCTATTGTTTAACGATGTAACAACTTTTTTAATATTTTCCCATGATTTTAGTTTTAAAGGCTCAATGAATTGGTTTATTGACTCATAACTGCCTCTTTTTTCTGCGAAAATTATTGCTTTTTCCAAAACTTCGATATCGATTTTTTTTTCATATTCTCTTAAGACTTCGTCCTTTCCTTTTTTAGCAACCTTGTCTATAGCTCTAAATATTTCAAATAGTGTTTCTTCTTCTGAAAAGTTTAAATTATTTTTGATATATTCCTCAAGTAATTCTCTACTGTTGATATCAATTGTTATGTTTTTTAGGCCTAATTTATTAAGAAAAACCGATGTAAACTCAATTATTTCTGCATCTGATTCTAAACTGTTTGGGCCGTAAATTTCAATATCCCATTGATGAAAAAACCTATACCTTCCTGATTGTGGCTCATCATATCTCCATACTCCACCAAAGGATGCAATTTTTGCCGGAATTTTAAGATCTCTTCGAGAGACAAAAAACCTTGTCAATCCTATGGTTAAATCAAATCTGAGAGCCACTTTTCTATTTCCTTTGTCTGTAAAACTGTAAATTTCGTTTATTATTCCAGGACCTGATTTTGATTCTAATGTTGATAATAATTCTAATGGGGATGGTTCCATTACCTTAAAATTAAACCTTTTAGCCAATTCAAAAAATGCATTTCTAATTAGATTGATATTCTCGAACTCTTCTGCTTCAATGTCTCTCATTCCTCGTGGCAAATCAAATTTCATTGCTATTGAACAGTTAATTTTTTTTAATTTAGATTTTCCGGTTAATTATAATATCTAGTTAGTCAAATACGATTTATGAGCCTAGAAAATGTTGAATATTTAGAGCACATGACTGATGCATATGTACGCTGCTATGGAAAAACTTTAGCTGAGGTATTTCAATATTCCGCAAAGGGTCTTGTAAATATAATGTATGATATTGATAAATTTGAAAAAAAACAAAAAATTCTTCTCTCTGCTGAGGGATTTGATTTGGAAAGCTTATTGTTTGATTGGTTGGAAAAAATCTTATTATTGTTATTAATAGATAAAATCCTTTTAACTGAATTTAATGTTGTTATTGATTTTAACAAAGAATTAAACAAATATTTTATTGAAGGATACGGAGAAGGTGATTCTATCGATTATGAAAAACATGAACTTAAAGTTGAAATCAAAGGAATAACTTATCATGAGATGAAGATATTCCAAGAACAAAATACAGGTGAGTTTGTTATAGAATATATTGTCGATTTGTAAAATACTGATTGTATCTAATTACTATATCTATTAGATTATTTTTAATAAAGTCTTATATATCAATTATTAATATAAAAGATGCGTAAAAATGAGTAATGAATCCAGTTCATCACACTTTGGGACTATAGTTGAATTATCGGAAAAAAACTTTGATGATGTCCTATCAGACAATAAATTTGTTTTAGTTGATTTTTGGGCTACTTGGTGTGGACCTTGTCAATTTATGCTTCCAGTTTTTGATAATCTATTTAAAAAATACGGTGATCGGGTAAAGTTCGGAAGATTGAATGTGGATGATAATCAGGCTATAGCTATGCGGTTTGATGTGTATGCCATACCAACTTTTGTAATGTTTGCGGATGGACAACCAGTTGATAGGGCTGTGGGTGCAGTTGGTGAAAATGGTTTAGAAAACCTGTTGCAAAAAAATCAATAACCTTTTTAATATTATTGGCAGTATTCAATGCCATTAATTGTTGCGCTAACATGCAATGGTTTTGTCTCCTCCTTTAACAATCATTTATTACAATACATATAACACGTGATAATTTATAATTAATAATTAGAAAGAATTTATTATTGAAATAATGAATATTAAGTGAGATAAAAATATTTGACAGAGACTCTTTCATATGATATCATAATTGTTGGTTCTGGACTTGCAGGGCTGCGTGCGGCTATATCGGCTGCATCAAAAAATAAAAATTTGAAAATAGCAGTAATCTCAAAAGTCCAAGCAATGCGTTCTCACTCAGTTTCTGCGGAGGGAGGCACGGCTGCTGTTCTTTGCGAAAACGAGGGTGATAATTTGGAATCACATGTTTATGATACGATTAAAGGTAGTGATTTTTTGGCAGACCAAGACGTTGCAGAGAGACTGGTGAAAAAGGTTCCGTACGAAATAATTCAGTTGGACCGTTGGGGAATGCCTTGGTCTAGAAAAGAAAACGGTGGCATTGATCAAAGAAAGTTTGGCGGTTATTCTTTTCCTAGAGCAACTTACGCTCAAGACAAAGTTGGATTTTATGAAATGCAAACTTTGTTTGACACCTGCCTTAAATATGAGAATATTGTTTTCTTTAATGAATGGTTTTGCTCTTCAATACTCCATAATGATGGTGCTTTTCAGGGTTTCACCTGTATAGAAATTAAAAATGGCCATTTTGTTAATGTTATTGCTCCAGCTGGAATAATTTGTACTGGGGGTGCAGGAAGAATTTATAGCTTTTCTACATATGCCTATTCTTCTACCCCTGATGGTTTAGATATGGCTTACCGGGCTGGATTAGCTTTAAAGGATATGGAATTTGTTCAATTTCACCCCACTGGTATTCTACCTTCTGGAATATTGATTACTGAAGGAGCGAGAGGAGAGGGTGGCTACCTGATTAATTCTACAGGAGAGCGTTTTATGAAAATATATGCAGGAAACAAATTGGAGTTAGCGGCTAGAGATGTGGTTTCCCGTTCTATGATAACCGAAATTCAAGCAGGCAGGGGGTTTAAACATGAAACAGGCGTAGATTGTCTTAAATTAGATTTGAGGCACCTTGAAGGCGAAAAAATCAAAGAAAAATTAGCTGGAATTAGAGAAATCGGAATAAAGTTTTCAGGGATTGACATCATAGAAGAGCCTATTGAAGTGAGACCTGTTTGTCATTATATGATGGGCGGAATCCATTCAAATTTAGATGGTGCTACAGAACTGAATGGTCTCTGGGTGGCTGGAGAAGCTTCATGCAATAGTCTCCATGGGGCCAATAGGTTGGGCGCAAATTCAACTTCTGAATGTTTGGTTTGGGGTACCATTACTGGCGAATTAGCTGCAAATTATTCTATTAAACACAGGGATAAATCAATTAACATCGATAATCAACAAATCTCTCTAGATGAAAAGCGAATATATGATGGAATTTTTAGAGGACGAGGTGAGGTGAATCCCTACGAGGTAAGAAAAGAATTGACTGATACTATGGATGAAAAAGCATATGTTTATAGAACTGAATCTGCCCTTATTGAAGGCTTAAAAAAAATACGGCACCTAAAGTCTTTGTCTTGGAAACACGTTGACGATCAAGCTAAAGAATATAATACTAATTTCATTAATGTAATGGAGCTTGATTCTATGCTAAGGGTTGCAGAAGTAGTGCTACTGGGTGCATTAAACAGGCGTGAATCCAGGGGAGCTCATGCACGGATTGATTATAATACCCGTGACGATAATAACTTTTTAAAACACACGCTTGCATATTATAATGATGAAGGTGAACCCAAAATGAGTTGGCATCCTGTCACATTTACCCGTTATGCACCGGTAGAGAGGCGATATTAGTGGGCACTGTTTCTAATAACAAAGAAAATAACAACATGAATTCTGGACGTGAAGGCATAAGGGGATGGCTTAATCCCACACGATACGGTTGGGAAAGAGTGTCTTATTGGCTACAACGTTTGACTGGTTTATTTTTGTTGGTGTATTTCGTTGGCCATGTGTATGAAACTAGCTCTCTTACAAATGGTGTTGACGCATGGAATAGTATGTTGGAATTAACTCAAACTATTGGTGGCCATATTTTTCTTATACTTGTTATAGGCACAAGCACTTTTCATACCGTCAATGGAATACGCCTTATCTTTACAGAATCAGGCAAAGGTTTGGGAAAACCTGGCAGGCCGGATTATCCGTATAATCCTTCATCTTTAAATTACACGCAAAAATCAGGCATATGGATTGCTCTATTGTTGGCTTGCATCGCAATGCTATACGGTGGAATGGTTCTATTTGGAGAAGGCGGATAAGATAAGAATGGAAATGGTAGTGATTATGATAACAATCATAAATATTATTAATATTAAATATCCGTATAGGGGTGAATTATAGTATGGCATCATTGAGATTACGAGAAAGTCAAATAACTAAAATTCACTATTTGACGGGAATTTTGTCTTTATTCGCTGTAGCTATCCACATTTTATTTCGGCTTATTATGCCATTTGGCCAAAGTTTATCATATGAAAATGTAGTAGCTAATTATCATAATATCTTTTATGTTATACTTTTAGAATCTATTCTAGTCTTGATATCTATCCATGGCTTCAATGGATTGAGAATTATTTTGATAGAACTTAAGCAATCTCCTAAATGGGAATCCACAATAACTATATTGGTATTAATCTCTATGATTGGTGTAATTGCGTATGGTACAAGAACAATTGTTATTGCAAGCGGATTATAACATGGCTGATAAAAATTACTTTAATGATCAATGTATAATTCTTATTATCTTATCTGGAAATTGAATAAAGTAACAATTAGGTGAATAATATGAGCAATGAAGAAAATAAAAAAGTGCAATTAAAGGTATATAGAACTAACTATAATAAAGATGATTCTTCACATTACGATAAATTTGAGGTTCCTGTTAAGCGTTGGACTACTGTTTTAGATGCTCTGTTGCATGTAAAAAGTTATTCTGATAGTAGTGTGGGGATTCGTTATTCTTGTAGGATGGCTTCTTGTGGTTCATGTGGAATGAAAATAAATGGCAAACCTAGCCTTGCTTGTTATACAAAGATATCTGAATTAAAGGATGATGTCATAGTCTGTGAGCCCTTGCCTAATTTCCCTAGAATAAGAGATCTGGTTTCTGATTTCTCTCAATTTTTTAGTCATCATAAAAACATGAAACCCTTTATTCAAAATGACAAAGTTTCAGTTGACATTGATGATAAAAGTGATCTTGTTGAATTTGAGCAGACCCATGAAGATGTTGATAAATACCTTCAATTTTCATATTGCATAAGATGTGGCCTTTGTTATTCTGCGTGCCCAACAGTAGCAACGGATCCCAAATTCCCAGGACCTCAAGCATTATCCCAAGCTTATAGGTATGAAGCAGATGGCAGAGATAATAGCAAAAAGACCCGATTCAATATAATCGATGAGAGACATGGCATTTGGAGATGTCACTTTGCAGGCTCATGCAGTGTTGTATGCCCCAAAGGTGTTGATCCAGCACTAGGCATACAACTCCTTAAAGGCCATATGCTTGGATTATCAAAAAACAACAAAAAAATATCGACTTTGA
Source organism: Candidatus Nitrosopumilus sp. (assembly GCA_013821245.1). Taxonomy (GTDB): domain Archaea; phylum Thermoproteota; class Nitrososphaeria; order Nitrososphaerales; family Nitrososphaeraceae; genus Nitrosocosmicus. The sequence goes on along the minus strand of JACDHC010000005.1, from coordinate 8,776 downwards.
GAACAAAAAATAATGAATAATGGTGAATCCATTTGGCTTAATTTATATAATAAAATGTTATGCGAGTAGATCGGTTTTAATTTAATCTACCAATCCTTTTTTTTATGTTTAATCTGTATTCTGGTTATTTGGGTCTTGACCGGGGTTAGATGCAGCAGATTCTTTTGTTGTTGATGTGGATGCAGATTTGGGAGATTTACTCTCATTAACTTGCTTGTTTATTGCTTCTGCCATGAAATGATTGCTTACATTCACTTTTACGTCTTCTATGCCTTCAACATTGCATATATTGTCTTTTACATCTTGAGCTATTTTAAAGCCAAAGACTGCTGGACAAAATGGGCTAGTAAGGTGTAAATCAACATTCACTTTTCCTTGCTCTATATCTACTTTGTCTATCAGTTCTAATTCCATAATCGATACTCCAATTTCTGGATCCACTATTTTTGTGAGTTCTTCAAATATCTGACGCCTTGTGAGTTGCAAATCCTGAGACATACCTGTATATTATTATCTTCCTATTTATTAATTATTTAAATTAAAAATTATTAATATTACCAATTGAATAAAAATTTTTATGTATCGATCAAGACCACATGGAAATTTAGATGACTCTGCACTCTCCTTTCTATCTTCTGTATACGATGATCATAACTTGCTCTATTATGATATTATAGGTAGTCAGGCTCATGTTGTGATGTTATATGAGGTTGGCATATTGTCAAAAAATGAGTTAAAAAAAATATTAAAGAGTACGACTAGTTTATTGAATGAGGCCAGTTTATTAAAAGAATTTGGAAATTCAAGTTCTGAAGATATACATGAGTTAGTTGAATCGGCAATTATTAAAATGACTGATATTGAGTCAGGCGGAAAAATGCATACCGCACGATCACGAAACGACCAGGTCGTTTTGGATATGCGAATGAAAGTACGAGACGACATAAACAACATATGTCAAAATTTGATTATTTTGATTTCTTCTATAATCAAAAGGGCAGAAGAAAATATGGATTCGATAATGCCTATGTATACCCATTTGCAGCATGCGCAATTAGGGGTTTTTTCTCATTATCTGCTATCCTATGCTTATTCTTTAATTCGTGATTTTGATAGATTCTATGAATTATATGATAGGGTTAATTGTTCACCATTAGGTGCCTGTGCTATTGGTGGCAGTAGCATCAACATTGATAGAGAAAGAGTTTCATCTATGTTAGGTTTTTCAGGTTTGATTTACAATAGCATAGATGCAACTAGCTCACGTGATTCATTGATAGAATTTGCATCCAATTCTCTAATATGCATGTTAAACTTATGCAGGGTGTCTGAAGATCTGATTCTTTGGTCTACCTCTGAATTTGGATTCCTATCTTTAGACGATAGGTTTAGCTCCTCCTCTTCTGTCATGCCCCAAAAAAAAAATCCTGATCCACTTGAAATAATTCGGGGAAAAACCGGCTTGGCTAATGGGATTTTTCAATCCATCTCCTCAATTATGAAAGGGCTTCCATCTGGTTACAGTAGAGATCTGCAGGAAATCAAACCTTCATTGTGGAAGATGTCATCTTTACTTCAAGATTCATTATTGATAACTGATGGCATAATTAAAACCTTTAATGTCAATAAAAAAAGAATGTATGAGATTTCATCTGAAAGTTATGCAATTTCACTTGATATAGCTGAACAGCTGATAAAGAAAAAAAACATTTCATTCAGATCCTCTCATAAATTAGTAGGTGGACTTGTTGACTGTGCAGTAAAAAAAGGCAATATTTCACTCAATAAGTTAAGTATAGATGATCTTTCCCAGGTTTTAACCAACACTGATTTTTTAAATTATGGTATAACACCAAATGATCTTTATGTGTTGATCAAAGATGTCACTCCAGAAAATTCTATTAATTATAGAATCACTAAAGGTTCCCCAAATAAACAGGAACAATTAGAAATGCTTTTGTTTTTGAATCGAAAGATTGATGAATACCAAAAAAAATGTAAATTGCGAATAGATTCTCTTAGGGATAAAATAAGTGAATTAGGGTTTACTGTTGAAAAACACATAGACGATCCCTCTTAACTTGTAGTGTGTGTAGAATACAAAATCAGGGAATTAATTTCTTTAGAAATCTTAGATTTAAATTATCCTATTAACTAATTGTATTGATGTCAGAAGCACAACCACAACCACAACCACAACCTAATCAACAAAACAATGAAAATAGCTCTACCAGAGACTCCATATATATCGGGAAGAAACCTTTAATGGCATACGTAACTTCTACACTAATCCAGTTAGCAAATCAGCCATCTGTAACTATTAAAGCAAGGGGATTGAGCATTGGACGAGCTGTAGATGTATCTCAAATAATATTGAAACGAATGGAAAATGCAGGTTATTCTATCGGTGATATCAAAATTGGATCAGAAACAGTTCAAGCAGAGGATGGCAGAACAAGAAATGTTTCGACAATAGAAATACAAGTTAATAGACAATCCTAAAAACCCAATAGTTTTAATTTTTAATCCTTTTGTATTATGGAAAAAAATACAAATAAAACAAAAATAGCTGCAATATTTTTAGCTCATTTAAACCCTTTAACACTTTCACACGAAAAAATTATAGACAATTTACTGCAAAATTATAAGGTTTACATTTTTCCTGTTAGATTCATAAAAAACCAAACGGAAGTTACCACCAGGAGCTTTCCTTTTTCTTTTGAAATTCGAAAACAAATGATTCTGGAGTCATTTGATTATGACAAAAATATTCAAGTTTTGGGTGATTATGCCTTTTACTCCCCATATGTAAAGTACTTTTCACCTTTTTTTACTCCACCTTTTTTAAAACTAAAAAAGAAAATTATATTCAACGTACAGGAATCTGCCTTTATTACTTATACCGGTGACAGAGTTGAGAGATTACTGTTGCAACTTTTTGGCTTTAACCCTATACAAGCAAACAGACAGGTTATCTCTTCTACCAATGTGAAAAATCTGTTGTATAGGTCTGCTTTGAACTCTGAAACATTGTCCCAATCTGGTAACCTCGATTTGGAATGGGATAGTTTTGTTTCACCAAAAGTCCATGACATAATCAAAAAGAATTGGGATGTTGTTGAGCGTTTTTCCAATACCGATGATAAAACTATCCGCATCTTTGGAATGAAATTCCCAAAAGATGGTTTTTTCTAAAAAATAATAAGATTTAACACTTTTATAGAAGTAAAAAACTTGCAAATCTATGAAAACTAAAAATGCTGATTTTATTTGGTTTGATGGCGAATTCAAATCCTGGGAGTCCGTCAATGTGCCTATTACAACTCATGCATTGCATTATGGAACCTCTGTTTTTGAGGGCATAAGGGGTTACTCAAGCGGTGATAATCTTTATATTTTTAAACTAAAAGAGCACATAAAAAGATTGATTCAATCCGCAGAAATGTATTCTATTAAGTCAATATATTCGGTTGATGATATATGTGACTATGTCATTCAGTTACTAAGAAAGAATAACATGAAACTATCTTGTTATATTAGACCCTTACTTTTTGTTGGGTTGCATGGAATCGATTTAAATGTCAATCTGGATTCCCCAACTCATCTTGCTATAGTTGCATTTCCTTTTAGTCGTTATTTCCCTGAGAGTGGTATCAGAACTTGCATCTCCTCTTGGAGACGTATTAGCGGAAACTCTATTCCCCCAATGGCCAAGGCTGGAGGTAATTACTTGAATTCTGTACTGGCCACTCAGGAATGCAAGAGGAATGGATATGATGAGTCTATTTTGTTAGATTATAGTGGAAACGTTAGCGAAGCACCGGGTGAAAATATCTTTGTTATTCGAAATAGTAAAATATATACTCCGTCCCTCTCAGATTCTATACTTGAGGGAATAACGAGGGACGCAGCCATTATAATTGCGAAAAATCTTGGCTATGAGGTTTACGAGCGCACTATTACACGGTCAGAGCTATATATGGCAGATGAGATATTTGTAACAGGAACAGCTGCAGAAATAACTTCTGTCATAAGTGTTGATAATCATGTTATTGGCAGTGGCTCCGTGGGTAAAATTACAAGACAGATTTCTGATTTTTATCAGAAATTGGTGATTTCTGAAGTTAGCCAATTCAAAGAATGGCTTACTAGTGTGTGGTAACTTTATTTGTTGGGTTTGCCCTTAACGTCTGTTTGTCATTTAATCCATATGAGTGAATTTGTAAATGAGCGAATATAATCTAAAGATTGCAGTAATCGGAACCGGAGGTTGGGGAAAAAATCACGTTCGTGTACTAAATGATCTGGGTGTGTTGAGTGCAGTATGCGATTCTGATGAGGGTAGAATGCAATCCATCTCAAATAAATATAAAATACATTCCTACTCTAATTTAAAAGATTTATTTGAAAAGGAGCCTAATCTTGATGCTTGTTTGGTTTGCACCCCTACCAAAACTCATTATGCAATCGCATCAGAAATTATAAAACGCAAAATAAATGTATTTGTTGAAAAGCCGTTGTCCTTTTCATCGGTTGAATGTGAGGAGTTAACTAAATTGTCAAAGCAACATAATGTAATATTGACATGTGGTTATATCGAAAGGTTCAACCCTGCAATTCAGGACCTCAAACGCATCATTGAAGAAAATACCTGTGGTGAATTGTTAATGATGGAATTTCATCGTGAAAACAGAATGCCGTTGCATATAAAAGACGTAGGAATAATTTATGATACCTCTGTACATGATATTGATACTGCATTATTTATTTTTAATTCAAAGCCGACTGTTGTTTTTGCTCGCTCAGGAAAAAAGTTTCACTCTTCAGAAGACTTTGCTACTATAATGTTGGGATTTGAAAATCAAAAAGTCGCAATTATTGCTTCTAATTGGATCACCCCAAAAAAAGTTAGGAGATTCAGTGCAGTTTGTTCAGAAGGTATTATCACTGGAGACTTTATAACCCAAGAAATAAAAATAGATGATGAGAATAAAACGCTCATCCCACGAAGACAATTTCAAGAGCCCTTAACATTAGAATTAAAAAATTTTCTTCAGTCTTTGTCAGGTAATATAACAAAGTTTCTGGTTACCCCGGAGGAAGCAACTGCGGTAACCAAAATCGCAGAAGCTGCACTTATCTCAAGTAATACTGGGGCGCCAGTTTATCTTACCTATTGACACATTGAATATTGTTTAAAGTTATAACTATTTCTTGCTTACCGTAGTCTTGAAAACTGATGGCAGGATATTGAAAATTATTTTAAGTTACTGTAATATGGTTTTTATAGTGGTGATTTTAGTGATAACAACTATTGGAAAACCATGTGAATCCTGTAATTAATTTTGTTTCTCCAAAAGCAAAAATTGGAAAAAATGTTAATATATGGCATTTTGCGTATGTGGGTGAAAACACATCAATAGGTGATAATGTCATGATTGGTTCTCTAACTCATGTTGATTATGGCGTCAAAATTGGAAATAATTGCCGCATAGAAGGTTCTGTGTATATCCCACCCCTTACGGAAATTGGAAATGATGTTTTTGTTGGGCCGGGGGCAACATTTACAAATGATCCGTATCCGATGAGTAAAAAAATGATTGGTGTGATTGTTGAAGATGGTGTGATTATTGGAGGACGATCTGTCATCAAACCTGGAGTTAGAATTGGCAAAAACAGTGTTGTTGCGATGGCCTCTGTAGTTACTAAAGATGTTCCTCCAAATGTTGTCGTAATGGGACTCCCTGCAATAGTGAAATATTCTAGGGAGGAATATGATATTAAGAAGGATAACTGGAACCGATGATTTGTTTTTACTTCGGTTTTATTATTTCTATATGTTGAAATAATAACGAGTTTAATGCTCTTTGGTTCTTGATTAGTTATATTTCCATTGTGTTAAAAAATGTGTTAGCTGACACTACTATTATTTTGGAATTATGGTGATGATTCTTGTCTATTTTAGATATTATTTTGTTATAGTCTTCACTTGAGCATGCGACTATGATGTTGGTAACTGTATTTGGTAGATAATTTTCTATGTCTTGAGTGTCTACTTCTGCAATATAGTCCCTTAGTTTTAATTTTAATGATTCCCGCATTAAGGTTTTGTCGCCCCTTATCTCATTCTTGTCAATAGTCCAAAATATGGTTACTTTTGTTCTACTAGCTTTTATTTCTCTCAATTTCAATTGAATTCTTATTTCTTCAACAAGGCTTTTTGCAAAACTTTCAATTGACCTTATTGTTCCATTGATAATATAACCCAAGGCTGATGAGCTTGTTAATGACAAACTCAAAACCCTCAAATCAAATAAACCATTTACTATCTCATCAAAGTATATGGGCTCTATATTGTTTTGAGATATTTCACTTCTGATTTCTTTTATTCTGTTTAGCTTTGAGATTTCATTTATTGATGTCATGTTAGAATATCTGTTCACAATATTAATTGTATACAATAACTCTGCCGATGGAATACTTACTACCTTGAGTTTTTGCTTGTCTGCCTTGTAAATTAAATTCATAATACTACTAAAATAAGTATCATTTATTTGCTGATATGATCCTACAATTGTTTCTGTTGATTTAATTTTATCTAACGGATTATAGTAATAAAAAATATCTGTTCCTACGGTTAAACCAGATAGGTGTTCTATGAGGGTTATTATTTCAGTGTTCCCACCTATTCCTAATGGGATGTTAAAAACAATTGTGGTGTTTTTTTTTAAATTGGATATTATTTCCTTAAATTTTGGGATAATGTCGTTTTTTACATCGTAATTTATTTTTCTAATTCTCGGAACAAAGAAAATAATTGGGGCACTACTTATGGATTTATCAAATGGCTCTAAATTTAATAATACTTCCTCTTTCATTAAAAATGCAATGTTTGGATACTCCTTTACTATTTTTGGAGTTAATAATATGCCCAACCTTGAATTTTCATCAATTATAACTACCTTTGATTGATACTGTAGTATTCTTTTTGCTATTTCATAGCCTTCTGTACTCAATCCATAAATTACAATGTTTTTATTTTGGATGGTGGTGGTGGGGGTTATTGATTCGTCGTCGGCGTCGTCAGTCTCCCTGTTTTTCTGTTGGGTGCTATTTGTATTTTCTGTGTTATTGATGTTATCATTAAATTTAATAGTTTCTTCTAAAATCCTTTACTTCACCAGTATCTTAAGATTTCTATTGCAATTTCGTTTTGCCTTCTACCCATGTTAATCGAAAGAATTTTTTAATGTTGATTAATATTTTTAGTTGTTGTGCGGATCTGGTTTGATATTTTGACACCTAAACAAATTATGTTTTTTAAACCTGCAATTGACATTTTGAGGAAACAAAACAATGAAGTTTTGTGCACTTCTAGAAATTACAGGGAGGCTAATGAGTTATCTAAAATAAAGGGTTTGGATCTTTTGTTTGTGGGCAGTCATGGTGGTGCTGACCTCTATAACAAGCTCTACAACAGTACAGCTAGAACTATGGAGCTATCAAAAATAATTCACGATTTTTCCCCTAATTTGGCAATTAGTTTTTCGTCTCCTGAATCTTCAAGGGTTTCCTATGGATTGGGTGTTAGTCATTTCGGTTTTAATGACTCTCCCCATGCAGAAGCCGTTGCAAGGCTTTCTTTGCCCCTTTTAACCAAGCTATTCTCACCGTCAATAATTCCTTTATCCTCATGGCTAAAATACGGCATTTCATCAAAACAGATTATCAGATACAATGGATTGGACCCTGTTGCTTGGTTAATCCGGCATGGTGGTTCTAATCCCAACAAAGCTAATGATGACAAGGAAAAAACAGGGATTCTTGAAAACTTGAATATCGATTCTACAAAAAAGACCATATTAATACGATTGGAAGAATCAAAAGCATCATACATAACCAATAAAAAATTAATTACGCACCCATTGTCTTTGGTTGATTGTATAGTCAAACATTTCAACGAAAAAAACAACATTGTTATTCTCTGTAGGTATGTGGATCAAATAAACGAAATTTCAAGACGCTTCAAAAATAAAGCAATAGTGCTGACAGATGTAGTTGATGGCCTGGAGCTGTTAAAAAACATTGATGTTTTTATTGGCGCAGGAGGTACAATGACTGCAGAATCGGCACTTTTGGGTAAGCCTACTATTTCTATTGCACCCGTTCATTTTTATGTGGATGATTATCTGAAAAAAACCGGATTAATAAAAAGGGCTTTTACGATGTCCCGCCTTGTATCCCTTGTAAACTTGTTTTTGAACGATGAGCAGAATCGTATATCATTGAAAGAAAAAGCTAGGGGGATTTTGCAGACAATGGAGGACCCTATAGACAAGCTTGTACTGCACATAAACTCTCATTCGTAAAACTTATAATGAAAGTAAATTTTATAATAAAATGCCCGGAAAGCCCGGTAGAATTATTAAATACCGAATGTAGCGGACAAGCATAGAGGCCTTTGGAGCCTTTGACCCCAGTTCGAATCTGGGCCGGGCTACTGCGATTATGTTAGGCTTTTCGTAAGCATTATGCGGATTATTATAGATTTCAGAAGTAAATGTTACAATACTTTCATTATCATGGATCTTATTTGCTGGGCTAAGGGTTTGACTATCACCAAAAACTGTATACACTTTCTCATTTACTGTATACAGTTTTTTGTCTATGTTATAATGGAGATTACATATGTTACAGAAATAACCTATTTTCTTCAATGAGCCCTTGCAACCATTTCTTATGTAGGTTGAGTTAATACCATGATTACAGCTTTGGC
>JACDHC010000099.1 GCA_013821245.1 Candidatus Nitrosopumilus sp. | reverse complement strand
ATGAAAACAAATTAATTTTGTGGATTTAAGATTGATTTGGTTTGAAAATGAATCTATATACCACATTAACCATCAGATAAAGTTAGGAAATGCTCTTTTAGAATCCTTAAGTGAACAGAGCCGTTCCACCATATTGTTAAATATATTAAAGGTGACAATTGTGATGGTTGAGTCTCCATAACAAATCTAATAGCCAGGCACAGGAAAGCACAAATGAAACCAGCTTACCGACTTGGAAAGGAAAAAAACAGATTCAATAACCAAATCCCAAAAGGCATCAACAAACATTTAGTCATTCCCTATAGAATTTTAAAATACTTGAGAAAATTGAATTAGGTATAATACATCGTTGTAACTTTATGTCGTTAATCATATGGGAAAAGGTTACTGATAAGTTCCCTTGTTTTTTCATTGTTAGAAAAATTTTCCTGCAAAGAAGAAAATAGGCCATCAATCATTATTTGATGACATTTGATTTGATCATTATAGGAAAGTTCTCTATAACCGTCACGGTTAACCACTGCAATCTGAGTCTTTCCCCCTGTCTCAAGGTCTAATTGCTTTACTTCATTAATTATGTATAATGCTATTCCGACATTGTATTCTGTTGGTAAGTCGGACAATCTCTTGTTCATTGCAGTATAAAGCCTATCTTGTTGTTTAAGAACTAAACGGGCATAAGTGGAACCAGAGCCTATTGATACATAATCACCATTTACCTTGTATAAATATGGAGATACCTCATTGTTTTTTCCTATTTTCCCAAAACCCATACGGTAAAGATAAGAATCCCCATTCTTTGGTTTTGCAGCTACTATTGAAAGTGGGGAAAAGAATAATCTGGCCCCAGTATACCCACACAATAATGAATGGTTATAATTGTGAATTCTATGTAGACTCAACACAATATTGGACATTTGGTTTCTAAATTCCGATTCCAATTCAACTTCATTCTGTAGGTGTTGTTTAAGTTCATCAACAAATAATTCAATTTGGGAATTATCCCCTGAGGCACCAATACCGATACAACTGTTTATTTTGAAAACCTTTTTTATAGTAGTTTTTACCTTTAATGATGTGCCTTGACTATCACTTGCTAAAATAATTCCATCTTTGGCCTTTATTGATATCACCGTAGTCAAATATTTAGTATTTAATGCGAATTGTCTTATTAATACTGCATGATTCTGAGTTACAAAATATAATTATTATAATTATATCCAAATCTGTCCCTTAAATAGAACCAATGTGAATTCCATTAAGAAAAATTTTTCATTAATTGAATTTCATTTAGATTGGAGAATATTTATAAAATAAAATTCACTCTTCATGTTTAATCGGTAATTATTATAGTTAGGCCCAAATTTATCTGTCACAATATAGATTCCTTGTTTTGATAACAAGGGTTCGGGTCCCAACCTTCGCCTGGTTCGATTAGTTAAAAACAGGTTTGGGGCATTGGTGACTATAGACATAACAATTAGCATAATTTCTGTAAAAATAATTGAATTAGAATGGGATTAAAGGTTTAATATTTTTTCTATTTCATATCTACACCTATAATTCCTCCATTTCCCCAATTCTCTTTTGAAACCTCATAGATTAGGATTCTTATCTTGTCCTCTTGTGTTTGCATAATTCTTGCAGTTTCTCTTGTCAACACCTTAATCAATTCTCTCTTCTGCTCTATGGATCTTCCCTGGCTTACAGTAATTTCAATTACAGGCATTCTTATTATTTATTTTAAAAATTATTTGTTATTTTTTGATTTCCTGTTTTGATAACAATGCTTCAATTCCCACTCACCCTTGGATATTTATTTTAAATATCAAATCTAATCAATAATTCTTATACAATTACAAAAAAGAATTTAATAACAAAAAAAGATGATAGGAAGACTGAAAATTTGATTCCAAAAGACGGTTCAAAGAAAGATAAAAGTGATGAAAAAGAGAAAGACAAGCCAGCAGGAATTCGCAATGTCTTTATGATGGGCTTGGTGAGTTTCTTTACCGACTTTTCTACAGAGATGATTTTAAGTATTCTTCCCCTTTACCTAGTTAACAATTTAGGAGTCTCCAGAGCATTTCTTGGTGTAATAGAGGGTTCCTCAGAACTTACAAGTTATGTTTTTAGAATGTTTTCCGGCGCATTATCTGATAAGTTTCGAAAAAGAAAAATATTTATCATAATTGGATATGGATTATCCACGATAAGCAAGCCCTTCTTTATGTTTAGTAGTGGTTGGTTTGATGCTTTCGTGGTGAGGGCAACAGATAGAATGGGTAAAGGTATACGAACTGCTCCTCGTGATGCATTAATTGCTGATTCTGTATCTGAATCGATTTCGGGTAAAGCATTTGGGATACATAGGACCATTGACCAAATGGGTGCCATAGTAGGGCCGATTGTAGCCTTTACAATTCTACAGTTTATGGATATTCAGGCAGTATTTGTTCTCTCACTTATTCCAGGTGTTATTGCAGTGATAATTTTGATATTTTTTGTAAAGGAAGTTGCAATAAAAAAACTGTCTAACACAACAATATTTGAAAATATAGGTGGACTTCTCAAAAGAAACAAGTCATTTGTTATTCTTTTAATTGTTACTGGGATATTTAGTCTCGGTGCATTTAACTTTTCATTTATTTTATTGAAAGGCTCAGACCTTGGAATAGGCCAAAGTCTAATACCTATAGTATATGCAATAATCAATGTAGCCCATACAATAATTGGCATTCCAGCAGGTGTTTTTGCAGACAGACTTGGAAAGGAAAAAATGTTGTTAATAGGGTATTCCATATTTGCGGTATCAACAATATTAATGGCCTTTTCAACAAATAATTTTCTTTATGCTTTTGTTTTGGCAGCTGTGTTTGGACTTTATCTAGGAGTTTCAGAAACTGTTCAAAGAGCGGTAATACCAAAATATGTTTCTTCAGAATTAAGGGGAATTGCGTATGGTTTATATAATTTGGTATCAGGTGTATGTTTTTTTGTTAGCAACATAACATTTGGGTTTTTGTGGGATGTTTACGGTATGAATTTAGCGGCGCTTTATAGTCTTTGTTTATCCATCATTGCAATCACAGGAATGGCAATCTTCATTAAAAAATGTAGATTGTGACAATAAAGCAACTATATCGTAAAAAGGATTATTCTTTATTTTTTGTGCCTTAATGGTAATTGCAAAATTTAATTTGCGCTGAACGCAGATTTTCTGAAAAAGATTTTTCAAATGTTGTTTTAGATTGTAATCGTAGATACATCATTGATTGTTATTGGATTATCTAGATAACTTATATCGCAAATCCATGAATGTAGGTAGCGGATTCAAATTCCAATAATCCTCCTCTACATTATCTAAAAAAATTTAATAGGTGAATAAGTGAATCCGTGAGTATGGGGTACGTATTCGAGTCCCAAACTCCGTCTGCTCTAATTACTTGCATCCACTGCAAGGCTGATAGAATTTATTTATTTTACTACTTTGACTCTATTTCATATAGAAACAGTCATGGCAATCCAGGTCTAGGAGTTCATTGTCGCATTCAACCCTACGTTAAATGGATCAATATATCCTCAATCCGACTTTGATGCATTAAGCATCAAGTGATTTCCAGTGTTATTTTTGACCAAACCATCAGATGAAGGTCCTGGGTGGATGAAAAAGAGATTATGGTTAACAGGTGCGGTAATTCTTACCCAAGAGACAAGAATTACTGCTTATTTAAATAATATTTCTATCTGATGAATCTCAGATGCAAGTAGGAATTGACAGTTTTGCAGCTTTTCATGATTATACCAAGGAATCAGCAAGCTCATCCGAACGCTTGCAAAGGTTGATTGAACAAATTGAACTTGCCGATCAAATTGGATTGGACGTATTTGGGGTGGGCGAACATCACCGTCGAGGGTTCCTTGATTCTGCTCCAGCAGTCATCCTAGCGGCTGCGGCAGCACGAACTAAACGCATACGCCTCACTAGTGCAGTAACGGTATTGAGTGCAGCCGATCCCGTACGAATGTTCCAAGAATTTGCAACTTTGGATCTCCTGTCTCAGGGTAGGGCGGAGATGGTAGTGGGTCGCGGCTCATTCATCGAGGCATTCCCATTGTTTGGCCTGAGGTTGGATGACTACGACTCCCTTTTTTCAGAGAAGCTAGATTTGCTGCTAAAGATACGTGAGAATGAGCATGTCCATTGGTCCGGCAAATATCGACCCCCTCTAACTGGACAGGGAGTATATCCAAGGCCCTTGCAGGAGCCTCTGCCGATATGGATAGGCGTTGGTGGAACTCCGGAATCTTTTGTTAGAGCTGGCTTACTTGGGTTACCACTAATGGTAGCAATCATAGGCGGTGAAACACGCAGTTTTAAACCATTAATAGATCTCTACAGAGAGGCAGGAAAAAGGGCTGGCCATTTACCACATCAGCTGAAGGTCGGGATACATGCACTTGGATATGTAGCAGGTAGCACTCAAGAGGCAGTTGATGACTTTTTTCCAGGCTATGCACGCAGCATGAACGAAATCGGAAAGGAACGCGGCTGGCCTCCGATAACCCGTATGGATTTTGAAGCCCAGAGGGGGCCCGGCGGCGCGCTACTCATAGGCAATCCGGAAGAAGTTACAGAGAAAATTATCAGACACAGTCAAGCGCTCGGTGGTATATCTCGCATTACTTTCATGATGAACCCCGCATCGTTACCTCACGAAAAGCTCGCGCAAGCTACGGAATTAATAGGTTCACGCGTGGCTCCTGTCTTACATGAATTTGGTTAAATCGATTGAAAGCACAGTTTTCTATATGACAGTAAAATTTTGAAATACATTTAATATGTAAAATAGCCATTTAATTCGTCTTTTTATTTGTTTGGGTATAATGCATATATCAAACCTGTGGATAAAAGATGGTTCAAATCCCTCTCCTCCACCTTAACACTGTTACCAGATTACTGGTTGATCGAATTTCCATTCAAATGAGAAGATTTGTATAAATCTGTTTGATATAATCATAGAAAATTTTGATGTACGACTAAGATTATACAGTATGGTTTGTTCCCAACATTCAGTATTATTAAGCCGAAAGATCTATATGCCTAAAACCCCATATCCTCTATACATATAAGTTTCATTTTTAAAAATCGATACCATTTTATCGCCTTTTTCCATCTTTTTTCTTTGCCAGCTCTCAATGATCCTTTAAGCATCAGGACATAATTGCACCTATTTATAGAAATAAATTCCTGATCAATTAGGGAACCTTGATTGTAATGCTAAATCATTTTAATATTTATGAATCCCTGAATCTGAGCAGCAGATACAAATTCTATCTTCTTCTTTAAATTAAAGACATCATCATATGAATCACGATTATATGACATGGCTTTAGGTCCCAATAAATAAAGCCATTCCAGGTTATTAGCGATTGCTTCAGCGATATCAGTGATTTTCAATATAGAATAGAAGGCATATAGGAACCAGCGGGTTCGTTGTACATTCCTACTGTCATGAGGGTAAGTTGCTGGGCTAATCTTAGACCGTTGTCTAGGCACCATCTAAACAGTTGGGTGTTTCGACTTGGAATAAGAATACCTGGTCCCCCATAACAATCAGTTGCTGAGGCAATGAGGGCTTTGAGGTCATCATTAGTAAAATCCACAGAGTGGTTAAAATATGTCAAACCGCAGGTATAGCCTGTAATCTTGTCCCCGTGTAAGACCACTTTGGCAATTCCCTGCTTTATGCTGTCTCTTAGCTCACCATTTCTGTTATGGCCATGAATTGATTTGCAGATTGCGTTACATGATTCCAAATCTGACTCGGTTGCTAACCGGACAGATCTTCCAGGAATGTCTGCTGAAATTGGTCTTCCCTGCATGTTTGAGATTGGCTCCCTAATCTCAAACCCTAAACTAGCATACAACGATAGCGATCGGTTATGGTATGACGCCTGAAGCAAGCGTATTGCTGGATAGTTTTTACTTGTAGCCCTCTCCATTACATTGCTCATTAACTGCCTACCCACTCCTTTGTTCTGGGATTTTGGATCAACTGTTAATGGGCCTACTCCTGCTACTATACTTGAGCGTTCATCTAAAAAGTTGCTGCCTATAACTTTGTTATTGCCTACCTCAGTATCTTCAGCAACAACAGAATAGAATCCGGGATTGGATAGAAAAAAAGACGCTGCGTTTATTCCATTGTCAACAGTTGGGAAGTCGCGAGGAAAGCCATGCTTATCTGCAATCCCTGAAAATGCCTCAAAAATTATTTTTCCGACTTCTTTCGCATCATCTATGACACCAGGTCTTAATCTCAAAGTGTGCTCTGTATTAGTCAAACTAATACTGGAATTTGCTTATTAAGAGTTTTATTCTTTTATTTTTTTTGACATATTTCTTTAGTCTTGATTCAATTTAATGAAAATCTGAAAATAGATACTTTTAACTTTAGGATGTTGTAAGTTATAGTATATAAAATGGTAACGCTGAGCCACATTTCTATAGGGAAAATTCTAAAAATCTAAAAGATGAATACGCGATTATGCAGTATCGCTTCGAGTCCCACCACCGGCTCTAAACAGGGAATCAAATTAAAAATTATATGATTTGACAAACATTATCTTCATAATAATACATGTCTAATGTAACCAAATTACCACGATAAAGACCCTATTTTAGTATTATATTGAAAAACTTCAAGAAAAAATTGTAGAAAAGGACATAAATACATATTGTAAGTTTAAGAGTGTTAGAATTTTTTATATGCCATTGGCCAGATGATTCAGCGCAAATGGAAAGTAGAAAACTTACATGGATAAAGAGGGGCAAGAAGATTCAATTCTAAATATGGTATAAGAGTAACGGGTTCACAATATTAACACTGCCGCACTAATTACTGTTGTCCACAATCCTCCCTTGTTTCCTTCCGCAGACTGTGTGAAATTTTGCGTTTTGTAAATCTTTCCTGAGAGTTTCCATTGCTCCTCGTTTTGATCCCACGTAAGTGTTGGATCAGCAGCAGGCAGCCCAATTGTTGTGGCAAGCATTTCCATGGCCATGTCCTCGGCATAATCTCCTGCCCTCAGAGCTGTCTCCCCAGTTGAATGGTGCTCTGACAAATACCCATACTGAGCGTCATCTGCTGGCCTTGCCAAACCAATGGAAGCGGCGATTAGCCTGTTTGGCTCGTTTGTGGCTGATTTGGCCATAACCGTAAAAACAATTTGTCCTGGCATAAGGTGCTTTCTTCCCTCTTCCCTGTTCACTATTTTGCAGCGTGGTGGTTTGATGCTGGATACTGACACCAGGTTTAGATCGCTTATTGAGGCGTCACGCAAAGCAAGCTCAAAGCTTGTAAGGTAATCTTTGTGGATGCCTTTGCCCTTGGTAAAAAACATCATTTTCGGAACATATAGCATAGGGTTTGATGGCACCGTTGTTTTGCTTGTGTCATACTCTTCATCCATCTCTAATCAGGATAGGTAATTGCATGTTGCAGATA
>JACDHC010000277.1 GCA_013821245.1 Candidatus Nitrosopumilus sp. | reverse complement strand
GCTTCGAAGCAGGAAGCTGCTGGCGCTGAAACAGATCAAGAACTTACTCAGTTAGCCCAACAGGTAGCAGAAGGTCAAGATATTGAGCAAGACATCGAACAGCTAGCGCAACAAGTAGCAGAAGGTGAAGATGTAGATCAAGACCTCACTCAAATAGCACAACAAAATGCCATAGGAAACGATATCTCTCAAGCTATAGAGCAACAAACGATCCAACAAGCAGCAGGGCCAAATGTTAATCAGGAAATAGAACAAGTTGCTACGCAAATAGCTAATAATGACGGAGCTGCTAGCGAAGAAGAGGTTGGTCCTACCGAGCAAATAATAGAACAAATAGCAGTTCAAGTGGCAAATGGTGGAGGAAACGTACAACAAACAATTACTCAAATCGCCCAACAGGTGGCAACTAATCCAGCAGGGCCTGTTTCTCAATCAATAAAACAACTAGCTCAACAATACAATGAGGGGAATATCGATGAGGTCAATCAAGCCGCTACACAAATAGGTACACAAATTGCCCAAGGCAATAATATCCAGCAAACATTAGTTCAAGTATCTAATCAAGTAATAAATAATATACAAAATAATAACATAAATACTGTAAATAATATTAATAATTATCAAAATAATAACGTAGTTGTGCATGAACCTAAGCCTGCGGAAAGGACGATCATTACTGAAACTGTAACCCAATTACAAACGAAGAAAGATGATGTCAAAGTTCCACGAGTCCATATTGAATTTGGAAAAAATAGTGAACGTAATCTTGTTCTTCGATCTTTAGATACTAAAACTGCAGATTATGATATGCCTTTTAGTAAGACTGCAGGTGCGTTTAGGTTAGCTGATAGATTAAACGAATTTGAGGTAGAAGTTTTAGGAAAAGGCAAAATTCTAACTGCATCACTGTCTGAGATATTGAGCAATGGAAAAATTGGTCCAAGAGAATTCTTGGAGAAACAAACCAAAAGCGGTGAGATATTCTTTGATTATGACGATGTTGAAACAAAGAAGAAATATCTTGTGGATGTGTATATTCATCTTAGCGACGGTTCTATTGCTACCTTTTCTAGGGGTTCTATAACGGTACTTGTTGTGAGATAAATTATTCCTTTTCTTTATTTTAATTTATAATAACACTATTCTGATTTTAATTTGCTTAATACTATTGATAGTTAAATATATCTAATAAGAAAATATTCATCATTCTATAAAACTATCAAAAAATTACTTTTGATAATAACAATGGTTTTCTAAATAGATAGCTTTTGCATATCTATTTTTTGAAACAGCTCTTGAATTCTTTTCTCTACTTTTTCTTGAAGATGATCCATGTCAGTTTTAAGTTTTTGTTTTAGTGATTTTATCTCTTCATCTTTTTCTTCTAGTTTTCCTTTAATAATATAGTCCATTTCATCTTTTTTCTTTGATAACTCTTTAACTTTATTTTTTAGTTTCTGCTCTTCGTTTAATGTTAATAGATCGACTGCTTTAAGATAATCCTCTAAAAGTTCCCGCTCTGTCGGCTTGTAATATGATTTAGATAGTCCTATATTGTGACCCATCAATAGTTCGATATTAGCAGGTCTCATTACCTTCTCACACTGTGTTTTAAAAAATTTACGAAATCCATGAACAGCTTTAAATTCATGGCGTCTCTGACCATCTTTTAATTGGCCCCTTATATTTTGATGAAGAAGTGCTCTACACAAAATTGTCCGTATTGCTTCGTTTTTTAGTTTGAGTGGTTGTGTTGCTGATCCGTATCTTGAGCCAAACGGCATGTTTGTTGTTTTCCATAGATCTCGCATAACCCAGCTCTCTCCGGATATTTTCTCTCCACAAGAAGCGCGGCATTGCATCCAGTTTTTTAAGGTGGTATATGACTCAGCTGTAATAAAGGAATAGTATTGCTCAGGGTCACCTGAGTAAACAATAACTTTAGCCGCAATCAGGATCCCATCCATGTTTTCAATTGGAATAATATGTTTCCATTTAAGAAAATCCCATGCTGCTATTCTTATGCCTGAAGAGACCATAAGTAAAACTATTGGCTTAATCCTGATGTCGGGATACTTTAGTAGTTGATTAATTTCCTTAATGGTAGGTGCCCTGTCGTCAGAAGCATGCTTTCCTTTTGGAATGCCCCTTGAAAGAAATTTCCAGTTAATAAGTATATCATTCACCTCGCAAAAAAGCTTTACGGGTTTGTAATAGTTGGGGATGGTGGAAGATGCTATTTCCCCATTAATTACACGCTCTTTCTGAAATATTATAAAGCTCATAAGTGAACCCTGAAGCCATTGGGGATTTTGCTTTGCCTCACCATAAAAGTTGACTAATCTTTCTTCTGTTGTGGTCCCCGGTATCTTAACATAATCAAGAAACGCCTTAAATCTATCTGGGTATCTTTTTTTGGTTTCAGGCGGCTCTGTTCACTTAAGGATTCTAAAAGAGCATTTCCTAACTTTATCTGATGGTTAATGTGGTATATAG
>JACDHC010000098.1:989-7515 GCA_013821245.1 Candidatus Nitrosopumilus sp. | reverse complement strand
AGAGATGATGATAAAGATATCGCTGTATAACCTGTTTAGGAGGCTATAGCGTAACGGAATACATATGATTGAAGGATAATGAATTACGCAACAAAGCATAAAATAACATAAATTACTTTCACAAGTGGTTATCTTGTATATTCACTATCAGTAGTTGTAGAATAGACATAGGATTTTCGTCAAATAATTACCATATCTTTATGCTACTGTTAATAAATAACCAAAACAACTTAAACTTGAGAAAATAATCATATAATGACAGATGCGATGTCCTCAAAACCAATGATTATACAAGGCGACGGTACAATCCTACTTGAAGTTGAAAGTGATTCCTATTCCGAATGTAGAGATTGGCTTTCAAGGTTTGCTGAACTTGTAAAATCCCCGGAGCATATACATACCTATAAGATAACCCCTCTTGCAACATGGAATGCTGCAGCATCTGGATTAAAAAGTCAAAAAATCTTGGAGGTTCTTGTAACATTCAGCAAGTACCAGATTCCTCAGAATATAGTAACCGATATACAGGACTGGTTCTCAAGGTATGGGAAGCTTAAGCTCGAAAAGATAACAGATGAGAAGAGAGATAATATCCAATCAATTAATATTAAAAATTCTTCATATTTGATAAATTCTCATTATTCAAATGTAAATTTGCTTATACTAAGTTCACTCGATGATGTATTGATAACAGAAATTTACAACACCAAGAGCATTAACAAATACGTGCTATATAAGATTAATTCAAAAAATCTTCTAATTGATGCTAGATACAGAGGAATGATAAAAAATGCTCTAATAAAAATAGGCTATCCTGTTGAAGATCTAGTAGGATATGTTCCAGGAGATCCCCTCCCCATAAAGATTAGAGATAAGATCGCCTCTACCAATGAGAAATTCTGTCTTAGGCGTTATCAAGATGATGCTTCAGAAGCATTTTATGTCTCCGGCTCTGAAAGAGGAGGAAGCGGCGTGGTTGTCATGCCATGTGGAGCTGGCAAAACTATCGTGGGAATTGACATAATATCAAAAATTTGTCAAGAAACACTTATCATTGGTAGCAGCACTGTAGGCGTAAGACAGTGGATAAGAGAACTTGTAGAAAAATCATTCATAGACAGGAAAATGATAGGCGAATACACAGGAGATTTGAAAGAATTGAGACCAATAACTGTAACCACATATCAATGTCTTACATACAGCAGTACTAAGACCACGGATAAAAAAAGAGATAAAGGAACTTCACCTATAGTTGAAAGAAATAACGATAGAGATAACAGTAGCAAAATTGTAAATGATAAATTAGATATTATCGAGAATGATAATGATAGTAACAAATACTGTGATAAAGATTATGAATCTCATGAACAAAAGATCTACCCGCACTTGGAAATATTCAAAGCAAAGAATTGGGGTTTGATAATATACGATGAAGTTCATTTGCTTCCTGCACCTGTATTCAGGATAACAGCCGATATTCAAGCCAAACGACGACTGGGCTTGACAGCCACTCTTGTAAGAGAGGATAACATGGAAGACGATGTTTTCTCTTTGATAGGTCCAAAGAAGTTTGACTCGCCTTGGAAAGAGCTTGAAAGGCAGGGATGGATTGCTGAAGCTGCATGCTATGAGATTAGAATAGGAATGGATTATGATCACAGGATGAAATACGCTACTTCTCCTTTGAGGGTAAAATATCGTACAGCAGCAGAGAATCCAAGAAAGATACAGGTTGTCAAACAGCTAATCCTAGAACATGAAGAAGATAGTATCCTCGTGATAGGCGATTACATAGATCAGCTGACACAAATATCTACATTCATGAATGCACCCATTATTACTGGAAAAACCCATAATTCTGAGAGGGAAAGACTTTATTCCTTGTTTAGAAGTGGTGAAATTAAACTTTTGGTCGTCTCTAAGGTAGCAAATTACGCAATAGATTTGCCAGATGCAAATGTTGCCATACAAGTCTCCGGTACTTTTGGTTCAAGGCAGGAAGAAGCCCAACGGCTTGGAAGGATATTGAGACCTAAAAAATCAAATAAACATGCATACTTTTACACACTTGTTTCAAAGGATACTGTAGATCAAGAGTATGCATCTAAAAGACAGCTTTTTCTGACAGAAAGGGGATACAAATACACAATAATAGATAGTAACAAATAAAGTTTAATTTTAATCTCGATTCTGAATAAACACACATAACAAATATCTCTTGCGTAATTGCTCCTAAACAGCTTTATGACAAGGAGTTGTTGCTAATTCATCTATCCTTTATTTGCTTATATTTGATAGGTTATCCCCAAAACCAATACTTTTCAAATCATTTACCACCTCATGATAGAGAGTTTGATTATATCTCCAGAGATAGGAAAAAATATGATAAACTTAAATTGCAACATTTCTCATTGAAAAGAAAAGATAAACGAAAGGGTCAAGAAAATAAAATCTGTATCTTCAAAAGTTGAAGTTGAAAATGATGCAATTGTTTCAAAAGGTGATACAAAAGAATTGTTTTCACTTTCACTGCAAGTATGATGAAGTTGCTGGATGGTTTAAAAACCACCTGTAGAATCTATTGAAATGTGGATTAGGGGTGTAGTGGAAACAGATGAAATAACCGAACTTTTAGTTTGTGCACAAGGAGAAGGAGATTGAAAGTAGATCTATAACCAAAACCACAACCATGAAAAAAAATATTGGACTATTCTCTATTATTAAATATTTAAACTCGTTACTAAAATAGATATCGAGTTCGGTGGGATTCGGTTCCGTATAGTATGCGGGTTCGGTGGAAAGAGTTACAGATCTGTGAGTAATTCGTCAGAAGTTTCACTAGAACCTCCATCAACATTCAATGTAAAAATGACTTTTCATTTAAGATATTGTGATTATAGAGTCTAGTCTTTCGTATATATTCAATAAAAGAAAAATTAGATTGGTGTCTCAAAAGAACAAATTTAATATCAACCTATCGATCCAATGAATAAAGCTTGAGTATATATTCCGATCAACTAGTTATGCGCATAAGGAAAAATATTATGAAAATTAAATTACATCAAAATTGTCAAAAAAAATAGTATGTTTAATGCATAAATGAATATTATTAATATTTATTTATTTATTGCCTGATGTCATTATCTTTTTTAGTTCTTCATAAAATTCCTTACTTGGGGATGAAGTGGATAATGATGTTTGCCATTGTTTTTCAATTGTTTTAACCGCTAATTCAGCCGCTTTGTCTATATTATTTCCCCAATCTCTTTCAATTATTTTCTTTATCTTCTCTACATGGACTTCTTTTAAAGCTTCAAAAAATGCGCTTTCTAATAATTTTTTTGCACCTTCAATTGGGTCCGTGTTACAACATGAACTATTGCCATTACTACCATGCATTGTTTCACATCCACAACTATTACATTCATGTATATCTGAATACCTGTTATGACCGTGGTACGTTGATCCTTCTTTTCCATAACGAACTTCGCAATTTGAATCACACTGATTTCCTTTCATCTATAAATCACTTTGTAATATCTACTATCAAAAGGTAAGTATTTAAATTGGTAAGTAACATAACAGTAAGTAGATGAGATTAGGGTAAGTTGACAGAAGTAGATACCTTAAAACAAAATATAAGAATAGATGGAATGGAATGTAAAAGCTGTCCTGTTTTCAATACATTTAACATAATTGGTAAAAAATTTTCGCTTTTGATACTCCGGAATATGATCTATAACAATCAGAGAAGATTCAACGAATTTTTAAATTCTATTGAAGAAATAAATCCTAAAACATTGTCAATTCGTCTAAAAGAAATGGAAAAAGATGGAATCATCAGCCGACAAATATTCCATGAGACTCCCGTTAGAATAGAATACCACTTAACTCAGAAAGGTAAAGAATTACGACCGATATTGGAGCAAATGGCTTTGTTTTCTCTAAAATATTGTTGTGATCAAATATTTGAAAATCCTGATCCTGTCAAGATTAGCAAGATAACTACTAGATCATTTGGAAAATATGGTGCATAAGTATATTTTTGAATTTATTCTCTTATCAAATTAAATGATTATACGATTATGAAAAATTCCAACCATTAAAAAATCTATTACAAATCTAGAAAATGGAAATGTCTTTTATCATATCTGGATGAAACAAATGAATCTGAAGTTTTTTATTAATTATATTCCGAACGTCAATTCCACTGCACCATACTATTTTATTTTTTAATTCAGTGGCATTTGAAATATTAATATAGTTACTAAATCAGATACCTAATTTGGTGGATTAAGTTCCTTGGGGTATAAGGGTTCGGTTGGAATAAATACAAATTTGTTTCTATTTCAACTATTAAGGATAAATAGGTAAAGTACATAATTGGAATTTGTTGATATTATATTAGAATAAAGGTGAATGTTTTTGAATTATGACCATACCTCATACACCTCAAATCCAATCCTTAAATGAATTATACAGACATCTTCTGGTAGAACACCATTTCTTACTAGGACTGAAGTAGTTGTGGGCTACATATTACATTGGTGAAATTAATATCTTAGGGTTTAAGGACGTATCGTGATGACATGGTTTCTTGCACCATGGGCAATTCCTTCTATCTGCATTAATACAACCACATATATGATGTGAAAGAGAGTCTTTTGAAGCCAGTGTAGATTCTCTAATACTACTACAAGATGAACATACAGTGTTAGTAGTTCCAGATGATACTGTACCGCCACAAACTTCACATTTTTTCATTACTCTAATTCTATATCGATATTATTGATAAACTCTTTGTCATGCTCGATAATCATAAGAATTTATCACTAATCAGATTATTAAGAAAACCTTTGATTTTTAATTCTAAAACATTATTTTAGATAAACTCGTTACTAATATTGGTAGCGGGTTCGGTGGGATTCGTTGTGCTAGCACTCTATTAATAGAATTCTAAAATATCATAGTAACAACCAAGATTTAAGATTTTCTATAGTTAACATTCACCAGAACCATCCTCATACCTTAACCGAGACGGGTCAACTTCGTTTTACAGTTCAGCATGAAATGAAGGAAAGCACAGGATAATTGCATTTACCCCATAGATTTAAATCTTTATTGCAATAGTCTGTTATGACAAATCGGTCAAAAATCAAAGGAATGGACAAGTTTAAGGTACAAATAGTTTTTGTTAGCGTCTTTGCAATCCTGGGAACCCTGGGTTTGGGGTACACAACTGCCGATGTCGCCAATGGCCAAAGTCCCACAACGACTGGCCCACCGATACACGTGTCAGATTTTGAAGTCGTGCCTGTTCAGCAACACCTTGGAGACAACAAAAGTGACATATTTGCTCCAAGCTATCCATACAGGGGAGACGTATCAGATACTTTTAATTTCACAGTTGACAGCACTCCAATTGGAAGCGCCTATCTCTTGATACAAGTGTATGGGTCTTACTTTCAGGGGCATACAATAACAATCAACGGACAAAACGTGACTGGCCCAAATGGCAGCTTTGGGAGTACAGGATACGGAAACTGGGCGACACTAACTGTCTTGTTGGATGGTGACATACTAAATCAGGGGCAAAACACAATACAGTTCCTAAGGAACCCTTACACCCCAGACAATTTTGTCATAGACAACGTTGTGGTTAACTGGAGGCATCAGTTACCCCAACAGTAGCAAACACATTCATCTTTTGTCTGACAGTTAACTTTCCAGATTATGGCATCACTACAGGTATCTCTTTGAAGATAGTTTGCCCATTCAAATGAATGGGTTGCCATATTTGTGATCTTGGGTGTGGTGTTGGTCACGGGCCTGGCGGTCATACCGGCTTTTGATGAGGCAGATGCCAAGTGTGTTGAGGGACTCAAGAAGAACGGTGACCCATGCAAGCCAAAGCTTAGGGGCTAACCATTTTCCTCCTTCACCAACAGGGCTAAATGCCCATCTTTTCTTTTTGCCATCCTTTTTTTTATTTCAATCATCTGTTGTGCCTTTGCCTATATAGCAAATGAAAGGTCAATCGAATATCCCCAACTTGGCTTTTCATGATACTGGGTGTATACATAAAAGTCATGGAATTTGCTGTAGTAACTTTGGTATATGATGCAGATGCTGGTTTATATCAAAAAAAAAAGACTGTAGTAAAGAAATTTGTTGGTTTTGATAATGGCCCCAAGCTATAGCGACCCAAACCAAAATGTGAGTGAAATGGGCCAAGACAAATGCTTTCGGTATAACGCTAGTTGATTGCTTGGGTGTTAATGGGCGGCCATATGGTTGCCCGCGCGTTAAACCAATCAGACGTCATGAGAATTGGAAAAGATGGTAAAAAGGCTCATCAGTTTGCCCCTGAAAAACAATTCAGTGTATGGTTAAACGGGAGTACTTTGGCTATTGGCGGAATGGTTGCTGCGATTTCTTTTTTGGTTGGTAATTTGTTAAGTGGATATGAAAAATAATTAGGCAAAGGTACGCTATAATGGCAAAACCAGCATGTTTCCCTTTTTCC
>JACDHC010000098.1:0-979 GCA_013821245.1 Candidatus Nitrosopumilus sp. | reverse complement strand
AAAATAAACTATTCAAACTAGGTCCAAAAAAAGAGATTAGTGTTGTTTTCATACTGCTACTTTATTTTACAGTTATCTTTGCTATCATCCATGGATGTAGGGTACAGTAATACTCGTATTCTCCCTGGCTGTCAAAAGTGTGTCCAAAGGAACTGCCATCGCCATTTATTATTCCCGAGTCAAAGACTCCTGTGGGTCCAGACTCTGGGTTTCCGGAGGTGACTGTGTGGGGCATATTTTTGTCGTCGTTGGTCCATTTGACTTCAGCGCCTAGTTCCAACTCTGCATTAGGTGGTTCGTAGAATATTTTGCTATCTGGATTAGATGAACCTGGGACTATGGAAACTAACTGGTGGTTAGCTTCTTTTTCTTCCTTAATAGTATGTGCCTCTCCCGTCAGGGTTGAATTTGAGCCTGTATTATTTGTAGTTGTAACATTTGTTGGGAGGGTTTTATCCAGTGATAGTGAGAGGTTCTCTCCATGTCTTTGGGTTTTCTTTGTTTCAGTCATATGACCGCCTTCTTTTGCCACTTCACTTTCATTTCCGACACCTTCAGACTGTGAGTAATTAATCGGTTGTGGACTCTGAAGCTTCTTTTGCAGATCATACTGCCAATCAAGCATAGATACGCTTCCTGTTGGCGGTTGTTGTTGTTGTTGTTGAGTGTTGTTATTGTTGTTGTTGTTATTTTCAGGATTAAGTGACACAATGGAATTTGTAACAGAGGATTCATCTGCAGTGTTAACCGAAGTGCTACTGCTGCTGCTGCTATTTGTGGTATTTATATTGCTTGTGTTGGTGTTTGTCGTATTTCCGTTACTCTCTGCCACCACCACCTTTATCATTCCCATGTTGCCTTTTTCCTCTTGGATTCCATGAGCGTGGAAGAAATAGTCTCCAGGATATTTCCATTTGGCTTCAACTATTGAAGCATCACCCGGCGCCACAGAAACAGTTTGGGCATAAATGGGTGAATT
>JACDHC010000276.1 GCA_013821245.1 Candidatus Nitrosopumilus sp. | reverse complement strand
ATAATTATCTGATATTAATGAAAAAGACAGACAAAATGAAAATGGAAGCAAAAGCAAAGCTTCTTCCTAATAAATCAATTAATAGTAATCTAGATCTCACATATGACAAAAACATTGGGAGGGATTTCAAAATTCTTTTTGCTGGAGATATAAGTTTTGCAGAAAATTATGTTTTGGAATATTCGTCACGAAAGAATATTGGATTTAACATCTTTGAAAGGTATGGTTATGACTATTTTTTTCAAAAGTTGAAACCCCTTTTACTTGAATCTGATTTAGTTATTGCAAACCTTGAAACACCTTTGATAGATGTGAAAAACACCGTGAAACCCACATTTTCGTTTTCCTCCCGTTATAACAAAAAACAAGGTCGCTTTCAGCATTGGTCGGATAAAACTAAAACCGTTGAGTATTTAAAAAAATACAACATTCTCAATGTCTCATTGGCAAATAACCACATGATGGATTACGGAATTGATGGCTTAAACCAAACTCTGGACATATTGAAGGAAAGTGGAATAAGGTTCCTTGGAGCAGGTGTTAACAGAAGGCAAGCTGGAAAACCATACACAAAAAATATCTTTATCGGGAATAAAATGGTGAAACTTGCAGTTATTTCCGCCTTTGAATACCGCAAGGGGTATGACAAGGATTTCTCTTTTTATGCAAGTGATAGGAAAGGGGGTGTAAACAGGCTTTCGATCAACAGAATCCATCGTAAAATAGAAAAACTACGGGAAGACCATGGCAATAATATCTTTGTTGTAGTACTTCCACATTGGGGCGGAGCCCGAAACTATGGGATGAAAACAGACAAGCAGACAGAGGTGGGGCATCAACTTGTAAACGCAGGAGCAGATATTGTAATTGGCAGTGGTCCTCACAATTTTCAACAAATTGATGAATACAAAGGACGGCTTATTCTGTACAGCATTGCAAATTTTTTGTATAATTCTTTGGGTAATTATGATAACTATAATGCCAGTCCTTTTAGTTTAGCAGTAAGATTGGTATTTCAATTAAACGATAGAGGGTGCCTAACCAATAAACCTGAACAAGATAATGCTGATAACGATATCTCTTTACCCGAAGTAAAAAAAACAATCAAAATATATCCAATTATGACCGATAACATTATAACAAAGTGGCAAGCGCGACTATTGGAAGAACAAGAGTTTAAGATTGCCCAGGATCTATTGATGCATAAAAATTCTTTTTTAAAATCTTCAAAAAGATATCCAAAAGCAGGAATTGATAAAATAGGTCGATACATGGAATTGAAGTTGGATTAGAATATCCATCCACTTAAAAAACAAATGTTCTTTTAATGCATTCTTTGAATTGATATATTACAAACTAATTTTGATTTTGCAAGATTTACACTCAGGGGTGTAAATATTATCGATTAGCATATAAAAGCAATGGCAGAGATCATTTGCTATTAGATTGACTCAAATCAAAAAAAAAAACAGTTCGTCCTTTGGGATACTGATACACGGGGGAACAAAAATCAAAAAAGTAGGGAAAAACAGTGAAATAGATGAAATCAAAAAATCGCTTAGATCCTCTATATCAGTTGGCTTTGACTTGCTAAAAAAAGGGAAAAGCTCAGTTGACTCGGTTGAAGCTTCTGTCGCAGTTATGGAGGATGGTGGAGTATTTAATGCGGGAACTGGCTCGTGTCTCACTATCGACAAAAAGGTGGAGATGGATGCATCTATCATGAACGGAAAAGATGTGTCTGCAGGTAGTGTGGGAATGGTACAGGGTGTTCAAAATCCAATAAAATTGGCAAGACAGGTTATGGAACGCACGGATCACGTAATGATGGTATCTGGCGGGGCTTTGAAATTTGCAAAACTCTTGGATATGTATATTGAGCAAAATGAACCCAATCAAAAATTAATAAACAAATTCAATATTCTCATAAAGACTGCTAAAAATAAATGGGGCAAGAATAGCGATCTCCTGGCCAAGTCCTTGGATAACCCATACCCTGATCAAGATCACGGTACTGTGGGAGCTGTTGCAATTGATAGGGAAGGGAACGTGTCCGCAGGGGTATCTACTGGTGGAAGATGGCTTAAGATGCATGGTAGAATTGGGGATTCTGCAGTCATTGGTGGTGGTTTTTATGCAGATAATAGATCAGGAGCAGCTTGTGCGACTGGTAAGGGTGAATTCATTATGAGAAGATGTTTGTGTAAATTTGCTTGCGACCAGATGCAATTTACAAATGCATCTGTTTCAAGCAAGAAATCAATTACATTATTAACCAAGCAATTTGGAAAAAATACGGGTGGGCTAATTACGGTGGACACCAAAGGCAATTTTGGCATAGCCTACAATACAAATCAAATGCCAATAGCATTAATCGATAGCAAAAACGAAAAAATAAAGATTGCTATGGAATACCCAAAACTCATTTAAATAAATTAGATTCAATCCAAATTATGGATATGATAACAGCATCCCCATATTGTGCTTCGTTCAAGTG
>JACDHC010000275.1:1586-2497 GCA_013821245.1 Candidatus Nitrosopumilus sp. | reverse complement strand
GCTAGTCTCGGAAAGTTCGCTCCGCCATCAAAATCCGAGTCAGAGGTCGGGTTCAATACAAGGCTAGAATTTTCATCATCCCTTTGAAAAATATTCTTTTTATTAAAAGAGCAATTATGTTAGATTGACAAAGATCATAAAAATGGTCGATGTCAATCTAACCTCCCTTAGACCCTCATATTTAAATCATTTCGCAACAGCAACTAACTCCATTAAACAACATAAGCCCTGAAATTACCAAGCCAACTCCTGGTGCATCTGTATTATCACAAAAATACCATACCTCGTCCCCTACCCTAAATTTACTCATTTGCTTCTCTCACGTAAGTAGTAATACCAAATAATAACATTAATGTAACGTTATTCAAATATATATATGTTACTTTACTGTTATTATTAATGCCCAATCATTGGCTGAGATCAGAAAGAAAGAAGCAAATGTTGTCAGAAGGTTTAGAATGTTGCGCGGCTGAATTATGCGGGAATCTTGAAATAACAAAAAAATAACATTATTATTGTTAATAACGTTACTAATATGAATGGCATATAAATAATGGCCGGAATCACCTATCAATCTATAGCTAAAATCTGCAATCACTTACAACTTGTCGGAGATAAGCCGAGTGTTCGTAAAGTTAGAGAGAAAATTGGTGGATCACACACCGTCATTGCAGAGCACTTAAAAACTTGGCGTACTGAGATGCAATTGTCTGAGTCAACAGATATGAATATTTCCAAAGAACTGCAAAATGCAATTCTTGCTGAATTTGCTCAAGTAGCCTCAAAAGTCCAATTCTCATTCAAAGAAACCATTGAAGAAAAAGAACTTGATCTACAGGAAACGGCGGCTGCTTTAGCTGAGTCTGAACAAAAATACAGACAGCAGGAGCTTAAGCTTGATGAAGTCACTC
>JACDHC010000275.1:0-1576 GCA_013821245.1 Candidatus Nitrosopumilus sp. | reverse complement strand
TCACTCGAAAACTACACAACGATACCCTTGAATTTGAAAAAAAACTGGCTGCTTGTGAATCAAAAGTCTCTTTTTTAAAAGACCGAGAAATTGAACTACAAAAAAAATGCGCTGAGATAAATGAAAAAGCACACCAAGCAGAAGTGAAAAGTGCGATTGCCAACACCAATGCAACTAATTTTCAAAATCGAATTAAAGAGCTGGAGCAGCAATTAAAAGAAAAGGTCAAATAACGATCTATCAATAGAGTACACCCTAGTGATAGGTCTCAAAATTTAGAAAAGGTTTTTATTTTCGCTTTCATTAGGGTGTGTTTTTATTTTTGATAGGGAAATATCATTAAGTTTAGAATCAAATGATACTAATAGGGGGTAAGGTTGATAGACTAATTTCTATGGTTTTCTTGTTAACCTATGATCTGCTCAAAGGTAACGACGTTCATCAATTAAACTTTCATAAGGAATATGTAATCCTTTATGAAGATTAACTATTTGATTCAAAGTTAAACTGCGTTTTCTATTTAGTACCTCACTAACACGACTTTTAGGGCCAAGGAATGGCTCTAAATCTTTACGATTCAGATGCATTTGATCCATTAAAAAGAAAATTGCATCCACGGGATCAGAGGGAGGCATAGGATAATTTTTACTTTCATAAGCCTCAACCAAAACCAATAAAACATCTAATTCGTCACCTTCTGGAGTGTCCTCTTTAGTTCCCCAAAGTGACTCTACTCTTGCTAAGGCTATTTTATAGTCGTTCTCATTATGAATGGGTTTAATCATTTTATTCAACCTCCCCTGCTTGTACACGATCATACTCTTTATGTGTACCAACAAATTTTATAAACATGGCTTGTCGTGGATAATCCATTGCACAAATAACACGATAGTCATTGCCTTTAACATTAAATACAACTCTATCATTAGAAACAAAAGATACATTTCTTATCATATTTTTAATTTCTTGAGGGGTTCTCCAAATTTGCTTAGAACAAAAATGATACCACTCATTTAAATAAGGTTGCGATTTTTCATTACCGGGAGTTTCCCAGTACGTTTTTAATCGGCTTTTGGCAATTATTCTCATGATCATAGTTTAAGTTACCATATTGGTAACGTCAAGTGGTTTTTAAATTAGAGGATAAACCGTTCCATAAAACGAAGGTTTTTATTTAGAATACCAAAAACATAAAACATCACTTGATGCCAATCAATCCTTAATAGCAGATCACTTACAAGAATCTCTTTCTGTACAGAGTTCGAATTGTAAAATGCAATAGAGTTTCACAAAACGAAGATTTTTTGGAACAAATTGGGTTGTGAACGTAAATAAACAACCCCCTTACCTGAACAATCTTGTATTTGTCGCAATAACTATTTTTCATGATCATCTGTTTAATTTATTATAAATTTTGCCTTTTTCGGAATAAGTCTGATCATAAAAATAGGATATGTTGCGAATTTCGTAAGGGTTCGGCGAACTACACGATGCTCAATCTAATTGCTATTAACCTTAACGGGTAAAAGATTTAAGTAATCCTCTTCATTGTTGCAAGCACGGATATTTTCAAATA
>JACDHC010000097.1 GCA_013821245.1 Candidatus Nitrosopumilus sp. | reverse complement strand
TGCCCAAGATGCCCTAAACGCAGACTTTGATCTCATAATGTCTGTTACTCTTAGAACATTAATTGTAACATTGATGGTTTTGTTTATCTTTAGATGGTTGGGTAATAAAGGGTTGGGACAGTTATCTACTTTTGAACTGATAATCCTGATAGGTCTGGGCTCTGCAATAGGCGACCCAATGATCTATCTAGATGAAATGTCCATACCCCAGGCAATTACTTCAGTGGTGATAGTGGTCATTATCTTTAAATTGTTTGACTACCTAACTATAAAGAGCAATAGATTCAACAGACTCACCATTGCCGAACCCATACTTTTAGCAAAAGATGGTCATGCAATAAAAGAAGGATTAGACAAGGCAAGAATAGACGATGGGGAATACCAGTCCTACATGAGGCTACATGGTATTGAGGATCTTTCGGAAATAAAGATATCATATCTTGAGGTAAATGGACAGGTCAGTTTTATATTCAAGAGACGGGATTAAGCTATAGGGTGCATTTCTGTACCTTTTAAGCCTTATCTGGTGGATTATGTGTCGCATGGACTATGGACTACCTAAGGAGACTTTTGACAAAGTTAGAGTCATGGTGATGACAATTAGCATGATGCTTTGACAATTGGCGTTAACATATTGGCTATGCCATATGGGTTTTCAAACTTGTTTTCTATTTTGAAATCAGATAAAAAATATGTTTAGTACTTAATTTTGAACGTAAGATACTAAAATAAATGGTGTGTAGTCCCCCACTGTGAATGGAATAATTGTATATGTCTTCTAATGCAATGTCTTATACATTATTTTTACTTGATAGCGGATCATTAAATAATTTGGATATTTTGCAATATGAACAGTTAATACGGCAGATAGCTAATCTAAACGGTTGATGCAAACCTGTGAAACCTTAATACCTGAAAAGGAACGATCTCTGAGTAGCCAATATCAGGTAAAATAACCTATGAAGTTGGTATGGAAATAAATTGTTGTTACTATTGCTACAATATTTGTGATGTTTTTAGTTATTTTGTTTTGTTGGTTGTTTTCAGTTTGAGAAACATGTTGTTATATTGGTAAACTAAAAGAAAACAGCGCGCCTTTGCCATCATTGTTGTTGTTTTCAGCCCATATCCGTCCACCATGGGCCTCGATTATGTTCTTTGATATGAACAATCCCAGCCCAGTGCCCTGAAAGGACTTTGTTGTGAATTTTGTGAATAACTTTGGCATTATTTCTTTGTCTATGCCGATACCATTGTCTTTAATGCTGATTACAACTACGTCTTTTTTGTTTTCGCCATTAGTTTCTTTTCTTTTATTGATGGTGATTGATATGTCTCCTTTTTTGTCTATAAACTTGATAGAATTACTAATTAAATTGGTGATTACTTGACTTATTCTGTTCTTGTCTGCCTCTATAACAATATCTTTATTAAAATTATTATACTCAAATGTTATGTTTTTGCTTTTATCAATGAAGTTTTTATAATTTTTAACATTATCTAAAACAAGATTGTTCAGGTTGGATTTCTCTTTATGTAATTTTAAGGATTTGCTTTCTATTTTTGTTACATCCAATATGGATTCTGTTAATCTTTGTAATCTCTTTGCATTCTTGTTAATGGTTTCTAATAGTTCCCTTTCTTCCCTGTCTCTGCCTTTTCGGTTCATCAGGTGGTTAGATAATCCAAGTATTGGTTGAATTGGGTTTCTAAGTTCATGTGCTGCTATATTTATGAATTCTTGTTGAATTTTGTCATGGTGTTTAAGGTTTTTCAACAATTCTGTCTGTTTCCGTAAAGTTTCAAAAACTGAAATATATGATAATACTGTTGGTGGACTGTTGGAGTAAGATGCTAACCCAATTGCGTCTATTGACGGTTGTTGCTTTGTATCGTCTTTCAGTTCGACTGTTAAAGAATATCTTTTGTCGACCACTAAAACAGATACTCTTTGCAAGGGCTCTATAAATACAATATCAAACGAAAAAAAATCTTGGTTGCTTTTTATTTCTCCTTCTATTTCGTTATCTTTGGGTGTGAGGACATAAATTTTGATCCATGGTCTAATCTCTTGTACTTTTTTTATTACCTTAAAAAAGCCTGCACCCTTTTGCCGGTGAAATTCATTTGCAGTGGAAAATATGACAAGTATTTCTTTATTTGCGGATTCTAAAAGACTAAATGAGAGATTTTGTATTTCCTCTTTGTCTTTTATGGTTTCTATAACCCCTGGCTCTATGCCCTGTTCTATCTCCCTTATCCTTTGCTCAGCCGGTATTGCTTTTTCCCACATCAATTCAAAAATGTTTTGTTGTTGTTCTACAAATGCCTTGAAATTGCTTAGTATGCATTGTGGGGAGCAGTCGGGTACAGAAGAAAAACCCGATTTTTTTTGCTCTTTTTCAGTTTTGATATCATTGTTATTTTTGTTAGGTACACTTAGGTCACCCATCACATGGCTTTGAAATATCTTTTCATCTGAAATAGAAAAGTTTCCCACTACATTATCAAGGTGGCGGATAATATGCTTATTGTCCCCATTAGATTTGACCAATCTCAGCAATTCTCTGATGTAAAAAACATTTTCTTCAGTGATTTCAAAAATTGTCCTTGTTCTAATATCTTTTTTTATTAGATCAAGCAATTCTGGAAACAGCATTTTATCTGTAACAAGTAATTTTGGTTGTAATTTGTCAATACATGAATCCATTTTCTCCTCCGTATTTCTCCAACGTTCTATTGCCCTTGCAATTACGTTGTCTATTCCGTATACAACCTGCGTTTTCTCGTAGTTTGTGGTGTTAGTTAAATTTGAGGTATTGGTCAGAGGTTTACCCAACTATTCCATATAGTATTTTTGTAATATATAAGGAAAATGAGTCCAAAACACTTTTGAGGTAACAAACAAAATAAAACAAAACAAAATAAAATTAATTGCGTTACAGATTCAAAAAAGGAAATAGTTGTCAATATTGGATAATTTGTGTTTAGAAACAAAGAACATATGGCAATCCTGCCATCATATCAATAAAAAACGTAATGTTATATTCTTTGTTGCCAATTGTATTGTGATATAATCAATTGACGGCATTTAATGATGATGACAATAAATCCTGTATTCACGCAAATAATCTTGATGAGGGTATCCAGCCAAGAACACAAGGTTGCGAAGAATGTGAAAAAGAAGGAATGCACTGGGTTGCATTACGGCTTTGTTTAGAGTGCGGTCATGTCGGATGCTGTGATTCATCTGTTGGGTTGCATGGAACTAGACATTATAGGGAAACAGGGCATCCGGTAATAATGGCATTACCCGATAAATCATGGAAATGGTGTTATGCGGACAAATCATACATTTGACAAATTTGATCCCAAGTGACAAATTATTTGTGGGAAATTTTTTTATTTATGCGCATTAGCAGGACTAACCATTTTCCAATTACTGTTCCTGTGTTAGTGATGGCCACTTTTGCTTATACTTGGGGCTATTGCATACCGAATCCCTGGGCAAATGGCAAAACAAAGAGATAGATGTTTTCACCGATCAAACCTTGAGATAAACCGTGCTTTTGGGGATAGCTCCGGTTTTATTTTATGACTTTGCCCTTAGGCATTCTGAATCATAAACTTTAGCTTTTGCAATGGTTTTTCAACCTGCCTTTTAATTTAGGATAGTATGCTGAAGGGTTTTTTCTTTAGTTTGTTTGCGGCTATCCCTGCGACAAATGATGAGACCATGGAAATTGGAATAAAAACAGGCAGTATTACGGGAAATAAAATTTGCAACAGAAATTCTTCTGTTCTTGTTTCGCCTGATGGTTTAAAATACCCGCCAAATACATCTACACTCCACGGAAAGAAAAGCGTAATAAAAAATGAGGAAACCAGCATAGACGCAAACAAATATCTTTTCTCTGAGATAAAAGTGACACCTGAATTGCGGTTTTTTTGCCCATTATATTTCCTGAGTAAAAACAGATCAGCAACTATTGCGGGAAGTATGTTTAAAATATAAAAAGGGAGCAGTCCTGCAAAATATGAGTTTGATAAAATTGTGGCAATTGCCTGTATGGTAATAATTACTGCGGTTATACAAGAAAAAAAGTATGGTATTTTCAAAGATGAGGATATGGGGAATAGGGAAAGCGTCATAGCAAACGGAATAAGAATGGCTGCAGCAAACATTGCAGTGATTGGCTCTGGATTAAAGTTAAAATATTGACCGTTTGAGAATGGAAGTGTAAACATGAGAATCAAATCCACTGCAACCATTAAAAACACTCCAAACGATATTAATAGAAAAGATCTAACCATCTGGGAATAAGAATTGTCCTTATAATGCTTAAAAATACCGATTAGCCCTCCTAAAGCTGCTGTAAGCATTCCTGTTGCAAGCACGGCATGAGGCGGACTTAGTAGTCCATCAAATCCAAAGTTATTGTGCCACCAAAAATCAAAAGGCCCTGCCATTAGTTGCAGTAATACCCCAATAAAAGCAAGTTTTATTGGAAAAGGAAATAATTCAGATTGTGGTTTAATAACATTGGAGAGAATGGATAATTTTGGAATGCTGTTGCTTTTTATTGCCAGAATGGGGAAATAAATTAACCTAAAAACTATGCTGCCAATTGCCAATGCAACACCTGCATAAATTACAATATGTGGTGGCGTTAAGAATGATTCCACGTTCTTAACTCCATGCCAAACAATATCCCAATTAGAGCCACCTATTTGTAAAGATATGCCAACACTGATGAGAAAATAAACCAATAGGGAGATCGTCTTTGTTTTTGATGATTTGGGTGATGGATCTAAATAGGACATTAAAGTTAATTCATTATGTGAATACTAATTTATTTGTATTCAATCCAAGATTCACTATAGTTAAAATTATTTAAATTGGTGGAAATTTACTTTGTTACTTTTTTGCCTTGTTGGAAAAAATGTTCACAGGTTATTCGAAGGTAACATGTGTCCATTTGTTTTACTCTCCGTTTCCAACAAATAAACTATTTTCTGGGGTAACTTATTATTACAATCCTTAAAATACCCATGATATGGTTATAAAATTGCTCTAAATCCTTATGGTGTTTTTTATCAGTGAATTTAAACGTATGATCAAAAACAAAGAATATTGTAATAAATTATTGCAAATATCCGATACCTTTAAAAAAAAATATAATGTTATGTATAAATTTTTCATGTAGTTGAGCGTAATAGTATAAGAATGTGATTTTAGGAAATCTTATATCAATGCACTATTTATTGTTAATCAGGTTAATAATAAAAACCAGATGAAATAGTTGTTGGACACAATAATAAAATTTAGCAATTTATTGGCCAGAGAAATAATGGGTTTAGAAAAATTTTTTGGAATCTACCAAGTTATTAGTAGGGTGTTTTGCTTTAATGAAATGCCAAGAAAAAAACTAGTTGCAAAAGTCGAGATTGGATTTTAAATGATAATGGGAACCGATATGGTGCCGCAAAACTGTTATTTTTTACTGTCTAGATCACTAAGAAGGGGTATTTTTACTTGATATTTGATACAATCGTAATACCATCTATGGTGGGCATTTATCTCAAACATTATATCGGAGATGAACATGTTTCAAATTTTTCGATGGTTATATCAATATCCGGTGGATTGATGTGTGTGTATTACGTCTATGTTGTTATGAGGATTGTATTTGCTTTTGCCTTCATTTACTGAGGAAAAATAAATAACAAAATGATAACCGATCCTCTGGAACGCTCTGTATTGTCATATGTTCACGGACAGTTTTCTGTTATAGATGAAAATGTGGATGTTGCCAGTGCAGTAAAGCAAATACATGCAAAAAACGCAGAAACAATAATTGTTTCTAAATATGAAAAACCTATTGGCATTGTAACTGATAGCGATATTTTAGACAAGGTTGTGATGAGGGGAGCAGATTCAGATCAAACTTTGCTAAAGTCTATAATGTCCTCTCCAATAGTGACCCTTTCCTCAAAAGCCACCGTAAGGCAGGCACTCAATATCATGAGACTGAACATAATCAAACGGGTGCCGATAGTCGATGATGAAAAGGTTTTAGGCATTGTAACACAGGAAGGGCTGGCAAATGCTATCAGGACGTCAGTATTAGAGAAAACATTTAGAACCTATAGAGTTATCATCAGAGAACACTACAAACCCATCCTAGCTAATCTTGGCTTTTTATTGCAATTTTCTGGGATACTGATTATAGCACCTGCTATTTTGGCCACCGTGATGGGGGAAACAATATCTGCTACTGGAATGTTTTTGGCCATTACTGTTATGTTTCTGACCGGATTTATCTTAAATGCCTATGGGGAAAAGACCCCGTTAAATCTAAAGCAGGCGTCACTGCTGATGGTTTCAAGTTTTGTGTTGCTGAGTCTTTTCGGAAGCATTCCCTACATGTATGTCAATCCGTTTTCAAATGATATCGATCCATTGTCCCTTTTTGTTAATAGCTTCTTTGAGAGTGCATCCGGATTCACCACGACAGGCTTGTCGTTTATAGCATATCCTGAGAACTTGCCCCAGAGTTTTGATTTTTACCGTTCCTTTACGCAATGGGTGGGGGGTTTAAGTTTCGTATATCTTGTTATTACCTTCTTCTATCCAGAAAGAAAGTTAATCCACATGAAGGGTATGATAGGCGGAGGAATACTGAAACTAAAGCAACTGCTCTTAACAATTGGTGTTATCTTTACATTTTACACTGTAATACTAGTAGTACTGTTGTATTTATTTGGTAATTTCAACATTGTTTACGCTGTTTCTTTGGTATTCAGCACGGTTACCGGTGGTGGATTTGTCCCTGTTTCCACCGCAGTGACTGGGGAAAATTCCCCACATCTATTAGTGATTATGGCCGGCATGATAATTTCATCTCTACCTTTTGCGTTTCACTATGCCTTATTAAGCAAGGAGGTAACAACCACAAAATATCGACCTGAAATATTTTTGTATTTTGGAATTATTATTGTTTCCATACCTATTTTCTATTTGTTTTTGAATACTGATGATGATGACAGTCGTCAATCAAGCTGGCTTACATCTGCATTTCATGTTGTGAGTGCTTCAACTACATCCGGATTCCAGTTTATTGATGTATCGTTGTTATCTGTTGATGGAAAGATTGTTTTGATAATACTTATGTTAATTGGTGGAACAGCATTCTCAACTGCTGGGGGAATTAAAGTCGGTAGAATAATTCAAATTTTCCAGAGATTAACAAAAAGAAACTTTGCTATGGATAATGCAATTAGATCCATTTCTTCTGTATCTTCTCGGTACAATGAGTCATATATTAGCTATGGGAAGAAAACAGACGAACTTCGAGCCAAAAAAGCCTACAGGGAGTCACTGTTGGTGGTTGCATTGTTTTTATTGCTATCCTTTATCACCGCCTTGGTGCTTTATTATTTGGAGCAAAAGAGTTTTTTGGATTCGCTTTTTGAATCGGTTTCTGCCGTAACCACCACAGGAATAACAGCTGGAATAACTTCAATGGATATGAATGTCGTATCAAAGATTTTTCTTATTGTCAACATGATACTTGGAAGATTTGA
>JACDHC010000096.1 GCA_013821245.1 Candidatus Nitrosopumilus sp. | reverse complement strand
GCCATCATCTACTTATACTAATGTAGATCATTATTCTAACTATTATTCTATTGATGATATTTATTTTAAATCGCAAAAAGCCAAAATTACCACTACAAACACTTTGGATATTCCAAAAGGTCGATACCAAATATTAGTTGAACCTTCTCTATGCTTAGCATTTGGCAGCTGTGAAACACTTGCCCCCAAAGTTTTTGTAGTGGAAAAGGACAAACCAATAAACCCAAAGGCGGTGGTAATATCAGAAACTGGAGCTGACTTTGAAACAATTCTTGATGCAGCAAAAACTTGT
The DNA here is from genome assembly GCA_013821245.1 of Candidatus Nitrosopumilus sp. Lineage (GTDB taxonomy): Archaea > Thermoproteota > Nitrososphaeria > Nitrososphaerales > Nitrososphaeraceae > Nitrosocosmicus. The sequence continues at coordinate 7,329 of JACDHC010000096.1, read as the reverse complement.
CCCACAAAAGCAATTATAATTATAGATAGATACTCTGGTGAACGTATTTATCCTTAGTCTGATACAGTGGGATAATAACCATACCTTGGAATTGTAGTTGTTTTATATTTTTTCTGTCTTTAATTGATACAACATATGTAATCTAAATTATGCTAAAGATTTCTTTCCTATGCTGTTTCGGTACCTAATTTTATTTGCTATTTTATTATGATGTATGCCTATAAACTGAAATTCCTATGAATGGAATCACTAACCTATTCTTTAGTATATCATTTATATCAGAACAACCTATAATTACACGGATGATTTATGAATGTCCTACAGGACATGTATGTTTTAGTCAAGATGATCTGGCTGTTTGTGGGATGAAAGGATGCAACAAACAAACTGATATGATAAGCCCTATGGATATCAAATGGTTTTATAAAATCAATAAAAATGGGCTTTGCATTAATAGAGTTGATCTTCATATGATCATAGATGATCCTAATATGTCAAAAGATGCAAAAAAACAAATTAAAAAAGTATTTCCTCATTTATCTTAAATGAAAATGTAAATTTTGTTGATGCATTATGCTACTTTACTGCCAGGTTTTCATATAAATCAGCAACAGCAGTAGTTAGTTCTATATTTTCAGAACGGATATGGAGGTAATTTGGGGATGTATTTTGGCTTTTCTTAATGAATACATAGCAATAGCTCTTTAGATGTTCAGCGGCTATCTGAAAAAATATGGAATGCAGTAGTCAAAGAAGTATTATGAAGATCCTTTGTAGTTATTAAAAATTTTAGTAAAAAATTAAATTTTAAACTCAGTGACTGACATTTTTTATAGAAAACAAGTATAATACTTATTAAAGATGTCAAATGATTTTGTTTTTAGAAAGATCATGATTAAGAACGCGAATTTATTATCTAGTAAATACAATTGCATGAGGCAATAACGGTAAATCAAAAATTTTGTTTAATTATTTTAACGCGATAAAACAATTATCAATAAATATTGCTATGATGTTAAGGTCAATCCTCCATCTACATATATAGTTGTTCCCGTAATGTAGCTTGCGGCAGGCGATGCCAAAAATAATGCGACAGTGGCTATTTCTTCGGGCTGACCGATTCTGTGCATCGGAATTTTTTGCTCTTCCTGTTTTTTCTTTTCTTCATCCTCAAGCATATCTTTATTCATGTCAGTAGCTATTGCGCCAGGCGCAATAGCGTTAACACGAATTCCTTTGTCAGCTACTTCCAACGCCACAGTTTTAGTCAGCATCATCATTCCTCCCTTTGATGCAGCATAGGGGGTTGATTCAGGTTGTGGAATGGATTCATGGACAGATGATATGTTTATTATTGAATAATTTTTATTGTTTTTAATATCCGAATAAACATGGCTATTTCCACTGGGATCTTGGAGCATATGCTTTAATGCTTCCCTTGTACAAACAAAAGCACCTTTTAAATTAATATCTATAACCTTTTCCCAATCACTTACCGTTAGTTCGCTTATTTTCTTGGATGCACCACTAATTCCTGCATTGTTAACTAATACATCAAATCTGCCAAATCTTTTAATGGCTTCTTCTATTAGTGATTTACAGGTTTGCTCTTGTGATATGTCGCCTACTACTAGAGCAATTTTGCTATTGTTATTACCATCTTTATTTTCTTTGGTTTCCTCTTTAATCTCTTTAGATGCCTGTTGTAACTCTTCTTCATCTCTTGCATTTAGGACCACTGAATAGCCATTCTTGGCAAATTCTTTGGCAATAGCTTTCCCTATGCCTCTACTTGAGCCAGTAACTACCACAACTTTACCGTTGTTTTTATCATTAACATTGCCTGACATATGCATAAAATATTATGATCAAAGTATAAAAGCAATGGAGTGTTTCTCATGAAGTTAGTTTTTTTTGATGCCGTTTATTATTAATTGGTGTTTGATTTAGTTTATTGGGTATTTTATGTTTATATTTTATTTGGTTCTGACAACATATGGCGTTTCTGAATTATTTATTACCTTTGTATTAAATTCTGTTATGATGTAATTGAATATTCTCAATGGGTTTACTTGGCACAAACGATATATTCTTTCATAGGTACCATTTGTTAATCGTTTTCAATAAATTTTGTGTTAGCTTCTCTGTAACTTACTTTTAATGGTTTTGATAGAATATAAGCAGCAGTTAAATACTATGTTAATAAATCAAATAATATGGGTAACTCAAATGGAAATACTGATGAAAGAGAATTTGAAGAGGGTGCTGCAGGAACAAACAAAGGGAGAAAAAGTGATCCTTTAAAAGAATACTCCGATAAGGAACCAATGACTCCGGCAAAAATAAATGAAGGGGAGCCTACAGCTGTAAAAAGAGATCCAAGCGATCAAAAAATAACCGAACCAGGTCAAACAGGTACAGATGATGAGAACGCAAAAGAGCAACTCCGTAAGCGTGGAATGACCAAAATCGAGTAAGACTCAATAAAAAAATATATTAACTAATTTTTTATTTATATAAGGTTTTTGTTATGTGATGATTTTTCAGGTCAAACAAATTTAACCACTATATTTTTAAAAGTTTCATATGGTATATTTCTAAAACCTTGTCCTTATCCTCAAATTGAGTTATCATAGATCATTAATAATGTGGATTCCTTCTATTAAACCAAAAAATGTCAAGTAAATTATATCTATTAAAAGTATATTGCCTAATAGTCATTCAGAGTAATATGGAATCATTTAACAAAAATATTATTGAAATGCCCGATAAACATGAAAATTATAATGTAGGAATGATAATGTCTTTACATCTTGATAATAAAATTCAATTTAGTAAAGATGACAATGATCAAAATATTGATAGTGTTCCTGACGATAAGGTTGATATCAATAGCAAAGAGCAGGACAACATGCAGGACATACAACAATACCACCAATATCAACAAAACCTACAAAACCAACAACTATTGACATCTTCAGATATCCTTGTGATCGAACCGGATGAGGTGCCCGATACCGATTCTATAACCGATAAAGCTGAATGCCCCTAAATGTGGAAATCATGAAGCATATTGGTGGATAGTTCAAACTGACACTGCTGAAGAGCCTAGTACGCAATTCTTCCGTTGTACTAAATGCAAACATACGTGGAGAACTCCAAGATCATCTTAAATCACGAGTATTACATTATTATTTCTCAAAATTGCCGTTGCGGTAAATTTATCCATCTCATTTTTCTCTTTTGAAATATTCAGTTGAAATCGGTTTTTGGCACTTTGAAAGTTTGTTTTTTAGATTACGCCATCCTAGTATATTGTCATAATCAATATTTCAATCTCTATCGCTGTATGCACAATCTGGAAATTTTTGAGATAATTTATTTCGTTGTTCTTAAGGAATGTGTATTATTTGCCAATGTTTTAACATCATTGCTTGCAGCGTTTAGTTTCTGCGTTCTGCATAATCGGTTACTCTGGGGAGTATTTTTCTAATTCTTTTGTATTTTTGTTTATTACGTATTTTTCGGGATCATATCCATATTTTTTCCCTAATTCGTTCATATAACTTTGAACGTTATGCCAAGCTTTTTGTTTATGCTGTATATTGCCATCTAGACTACTGCCACCACTACCCAGGGTGGATTGGGAAGAGGCGTCTAGTGCTATTTGATATAGTTTTGATATTTTTTCAAATTCTTCCTCATTTAGTTTTATCTTTTTGTTATTGTTGTTATCAGACATTGTTTATTGTCTACTTGTACAAATGTTAATATTCAAATATATCTGTAATATGAAATTATTATTTATTTAATTTTTATTTACAAAAGAACTTGAAATTTCTACCAAAATGTTTTCAACATTATCAATATGCCACCAATAATTGAATACTTTCGGTGGTTGGTGTTTATTAGTTGTTGATCTTTTAGGAAAATTGATTTGTTATAGTTGTTGTTACGCTACTATATTAATTGTTATAGTTGTTGTTTCCAATCCCTTCCTTTTCTCCTCTCTTTTGTTAAGAATACTAAATCTTCTGTATTTTTGGGGTTCATGTATATTTCTCCTATAGGGGACTCTTTTATGCCTACTATGGGTTCCCCGCATTCTGGGCAAATTTGATAATAAACAAATATGCTAACGTTCCTTTGATTTTTTCCAATTAGTGCGTTATTCATATTGGGATGTAAATTAGTTTGACAAATTGGGCATTCCATGTATTTTATATCTTACCTATTAATCAATATGAATTTTAAGACAAATTAAAATAAATGATTTGATTTATAAGGTCTTGTTTGATATAATCGGTTTTCATATGGTTATTCTGTAGGTGTTATTTTCTTTTACCGATATATTTTATTTGATAATACTCTTTGGCTTGACTTGTTGTTTATTGTGATATTCTAAACATGTTCAGATAGGACTTGACTTGAAAATATTTTTTTTATCTACTATATCTTGTAATAATCAATCCAGTTTTTATTGTTATTGAATACTATTCCTTTTGCTCTATATGTTTATTTATTGTTATACGGTATTTTATAATACTACAATATGGACACCATAAAGATAAACCCTGGGAAAGAGGGTGATAGCAATATTATCGATGATAAATTGAATAAAGCAGACAATGGTAATACCATTGATGATGTTTTTGATGTTGCTATAATAGGTGGGGGTTACTCTGGTTTATCTGCTGCATTGCTATTAGGAAGATATCTTAGACCCACAATTATTTTTGATGTAATGCAAAGTAGAAAATCCATTATTCATGGATATTTGGGATTTGAAAAAACACCAAGAGAAGACGTAATCCAAAAAGCATGGAAAGATGTACTTCAGTATCACTCTGTTAAAAGAATAGAGAAAAAAGTGGAAAAAGTGGAAAAGGATTATGACAACAATTTCTTTTTGATAACTACGGCAACTACAAAGGAAAATGGTAAAGATGACGATATGTCCAAAAGCAGAAAAGCCCGAGCAAAATATTTGATTATTGCCACGGGTGTAGAGCATGTAAAACCCGACATACAAAACTTTGAAGAATTTTATGGAAACGGCGTCTGGCATTGTCCACATTGCGATGGGTTTGAAGCTACTAATAAAAAACTAGCCATAATCGCATCGGATAATAAAAATAATGAGGCCATAAAATACGCCAAAACTTTTCTTGGCTGGACAAAAGATGTCAAGTTATTCTTTCAAAGGCCATTAAATCAAAACAATGGTGATGAAATAAGCTATGCATTAACAGAAGAACAAAGAAACGAAGCAATGGCATTAGGTATCGATTTAATTGAAAACGACGAGTTAGTAAAAATCATTGGTAATTCAAACACAAATGCTATTGAAGGCGTTGTTTCTAAAAGCAATAAACGTTATGAAGCTGATGTATTGTTTTATCATCTTGGGCAAATAATTCATAATGAACTCGCAAATCAGCTTGGATGTGAATTTGATGAGGGGTATTTAAAGGTAGATGAAAAACAACAAACCACGGTTCCAAATGTTTTTGCGGTGGGTGACATAGATACAGATAGGCATTATGCTATATTAGCTGCTGCCAGTGGGGCCTTGGCAGCAATACATATCTACGAGGGTTTATTAAAAGATGCAATTAAAATAACAAAAGTAGAAAGCAATACCTAAAGATTCCATTGAAATGAAATACAACACAAATAATCTTTATCTTGAGATCATTTATCGTTTTTTTTATTGTTTGTAAAGCGTAATAAAAAAACCCTACTCTTTGTATAAAGAAAGGGTATATTATTGAGATTCTTTGTTTTGTTATTTCAATTGTTATCATATTATTTTACTCAGTGCGATAACTAATTCTGCACATGGTGATCAAAACTTGGTGATTTCTCCAATTTATTTTATATTGCTTGTAAAAGGTGATATATCCCAGCCGTTAGTCCGGCTTTTAGTTATATTATCTATCAATCATAATAAGCAGACAGATTAAAAAAATTAAATATTATTTTAGATTTTTAAAAATATTTCTCCAATACATCATTTAACTCTTTTTTCATGTTTTCATAGTTTCTTTTATTTTCATCACTACTGCCGTCTAGACTTTGCTTTTCTTCTTTTACTATGTTACCAATAGCTTTATCAATTTCTGACAAACCGGTTATTGCTTTGGTTAATCTATTTGATAAGAAGAATATTGTAGAAAACATGTAGTTAATCTTATCACTTTCAAATTCTAATTTAGTTGAGTTGGGAAACGCTGTATCCAGACATGCTCTTAACTCCTTTCCGCATTCCTCAAGACAATTGGTATTGCCATTGCAATCTTGTAACATTTTTGCCCAACTAGACAAGCACTTGGATACATTAGGTGAATATTCAGTCAAATTAAAATTTATTAACATTGATGGTATAAATTGATTTTTCCTACTTTGTGATTGTTTCAATTATTGTTAAGGTGAGGTTGGTTGGTAATTGGAAATTCACAATTTTTTATAAAAATGCATCATTGTCAATCTTCTTTTATTTTGCCATTTCCAGATTTATCGAATTATGCTACTATGCAAATAATTTTTCTTGGTAAAATTCCTTTGGTATTCAATGTCTGATTACCTGCTTGAGTCATTTCTTTTTCCACACGGAAAATAATCGCCAAAACATTCAGTTCAATCCTTATATTGGATAGTTCTTTCATTGGTGATTTTTGCGAATAAGGGTGATGAATGTGATTATTGGTTTCAATAATTACGTGGTAGGGGGCTCTAGATACCTCCATCGGTTGATACTACATGTTCTCGATAAATTTTGACCAAACCCCAAATCAAACCCTCTGCAACAAACACGTCTCTTGCTTTGGGTGTGCTTTGTGCTAAAATTCCTTTGTTTTAGGTCCTATTTCAACTCATAACAGACGAATTCTGGACCACCTTGATTATTGTTTTGTCGTTAATAAATTTGGAATCTTCATTTTCTTTGGTGACTTCTTTTGTGTTTGTATCTTTAAATCCAATTCCAGATGGAAAAACATGATTTCTTTTTATAACACAAAACAAACTTTGATGTGTTCTCCTATGTGACAAACCTTAAAAGTCAAATACAAACTGTAGCGTATTGCACTCTGTAGGTGTCTTGTTTATTTTAAAAACTAATAAATGAATGGCTGACATTTTCAATCTCTATATTTTCCTTAAATGAACAGTTCTGAATATGATATTACTATATAAGTACTTAATTCCTAATGCATGGTATAACTTGTAATTATTGAGTGACTTGGGGAATGTAATTGTGTAGTATTTTGTCTAATCCTTTATAATATTAATGATATCTTGAACCTAAATTAGTTTTACTTTCGGTGA
>JACDHC010000274.1 GCA_013821245.1 Candidatus Nitrosopumilus sp. | reverse complement strand
TTTAGTTATGCAACAAAGCAATTGGCACAGTTTCTGATTATTCTGGACACATCAATCATAGGAGTGGCCTTGCCAACAATCCAGGAGCATTTTGGGATAACCCAAACGGATTTGCAATGGATTTTCAACGCATATGTGATTGCTTTTGGCACCCTGTTGTTGCTTGGAGGTCGACTGTCTGACACCCTGGGACATAGGCAAATATTTGTCATTGGTTTTATTGTTCTCTCCGCAGCATCTGTGTTGGCAGGGATGGCCCCATCAATTGATGTTCTGATTGCCTCAAGGATACTCCAGGGTCTTGGGGCCGCCCTGATTGCGCCTTCTGCACTCTCAATAGTCATGAGCCTTTTTGCAGGCAACAAGCCCGAAATGAACAGGGCAATGGGCATTTGGGGTGCAGCCGCACCAGCAGGAGGGACAGCCGGTGTGTTCTTGGGGCATCATAACGGCTTGGCTTGATTGGCCATGGGTTTTTCTGATAAACGTTCCTATCGGAATAGCTGTTCTGGCTTTAATACCAAAGCTGATTCCCCGGGGATCAAGAAAGAAAGAGGGAAAAATTGACTATCTTGGGGCAATAACAATAACCGTTTCATTGGCCCTATTGGTGTATTCAATTGTTACTGCCAATGATGTTGGATGGACATCTGCGCAGACTGTTGCCCTGTTGTCTGCATCCGTCATATCATTGGCTGCCTTTGTTGCAATAGAGAAGCGAAGCAAAGAGCCACTTGTGCCACTTCACATATTCAAGGCCACACCAAGCCTCCTGTCATCCAACATTGTCATGGCCTTGCTGGGGGCTGCATGGGTATCGATGTGGTTTTTCCTTAACCTCTACCTGCAGCAAATACTAAACTACGGACCACTTGAAAGCGGGCTTGCGCTGCTGCCCATGACAGTTCTTATAATGGTGATGATGGTGGGGGCGACTCCGAAACTGATAGGCAGGTTGGGAATCAGGCTAAACATGATAACTGGCCTTGCGCTATTGGCTGTCGGTATACTTCTCTTTAGTTTGAACCCTGCCAACATCGGTGACAATGATAGCAGCAACAACGGTGTCTTTTTGGCATATGTTTTGCCAGCATCAATTATATCCGCCTTGGGAATGTCATTTTCCTACATACCGGTATTGACCTCAGCTGTGGCAAATGCAAAAAAAGGGGATGTTGGTGTAGCCTCAGGGCTTGTAAATACCACCTATCAAATTGGCTCGGCATTGGGGCTGGCAATCATGGTCTCCATTTCCGCTATGAACACTGAGTCACTGATCAATGAGGGAATAAAAAGCCTTGACGCATTGAACAATGGATTTCATTTGGCTTTCATTGGCGCCTCATTTATCTCTGCAGTGGCTGCAGTAACATCGTTGAAATACATAAAAACAAAAACATGAAAAGAAAGTTAAGGACAGTTTCATTAACTTTTATATTTTATTTTAAGTAAACCACTATAGATGTTAATGATTTTTAATTTAGATTATGCAATTGTTATAAAGTTATTTTGAGCTTGATCTTCTTAATCAACCATCTAGTAAATGATCCTCTTTTTTATGGTGAAAAAGCAATAATAATGTCATTAAATCCGTCAGAAACAATTTTTTTAATTTTTAATCTGAAATTTTAAAATGTTATTTAAATTCATTAATAGCCATGCTTACCATTTTACAAATATTCTAAAAAGATGTGTCTTAAATAAAGCTAATGGGAGAACATATTAGAAACTATGATGGTTTGATGGAATTACACTTGTCCATTTGTTCTGCTACCATATTTTTCATAGAAAACAAGATCATCGCGTGGCAGGCGATTCTTTCTTTTGCCCGTCAGTTTCCTAACAGGGTATCCAAAACCTACTATAACGGCGGGACTAAGGTCCATCGGAATTGCAAAGTCATCTCTAAGTTTTTCTTCTTTTACACCCGTGAATAAACCAGAACCTATTCCTTGATCCCAGGCTGCCAGCTGCATATTCTGCAATACTCTTCCCGCATCAATCATATGAAAACCGTATTTTGGATTTGTTAATACTATTATTGCAAAATTAGCACCAGCAACCCATTTTCCACTTGTGCTATCCTCTGCCAGCTTTTTGAGGTTATCTTTATCCTTAACCAAAACAAATCGCCAATGTTGAGTATTAAGGCCTGTTCCCGTTAGTCTAGCCGCTTCAAGAATGTTTGACCTTATATTCGCCGAAACATCCTCATTACTATATTCTCTTATGTCAAGCTTGGTTGCAATGCAATCAAAAGCCTCCATATCCTCTGCCACTATGTACATTAACCAAAGATATTAAGGATTTCACCACTTGAAATTGATTATACAAATAAGAAACACAAATTGTTGGCTTCCTTATAAGGAAATATGGACTCTATGGATTTTTATTAAGGTGATTTTTCAATTATTAAATGCCATTTTATCCAATTCTCATTTGACACACATAAAAACCATAGTTTAATTATTAGGATAGTCTATCTCATTGTCCAAAGGTATTGGATCTCTGACTTGGATAGAAGAGACATAC
>JACDHC010000273.1 GCA_013821245.1 Candidatus Nitrosopumilus sp. | reverse complement strand
ATTGTTGGTATCTATGTGGATTCGTCCATACAGAAAAAATGGCCTTGGTTTGAAATACACCTTTCCGTAAGAGACATAGGAAGATGCTGTTGAAGACAATTCAGATGCGAGGGCTGTGGATGTGGACGTGGATGTGGACGTTGATGTTGATGTGGATGTGGATGTGGATGTTACATTTTTTTCCATTAACGAAAAGTTCTCTTTAATCAAATACTCCATGTTTGATTCCCGGTTTAGGTTGATTAGCAACTGATTTTCAATCCTATTGGCTTTGGCTCTTTGAAACAGGTGGGGAAATAGAACTTGATCTCCTCCCGAGGTAAGGATTATGTCAGGGTCTATCCTGTTTATCTCATAAGCAAATTCCAGTATGGTCTCAAGCTCGGAATCCTCCGATATGGAAAATTTATCTTTGACGTTGTTGTCTTTATCAAATGACACAACCTTTATCTTTGAAATCTCATCATTGAATTCAGTGGCAATTGTTTTTTTCTTCTCTGAGATTATGTCAAAAGACAAAAATTGGAAATTTGGAAGAATGTAATCAAATGAATCTATGCTATCGCTTTTATCGTTGATTAGGTGATACAAGTTCAGTGCGTTTGGATCTGTGGGTTTTTCTTCTATATTGTATAATCCAAGTGGATAGATATCCTTTTCATACAAAAATGATTGTTCAGGTGATACATCCACATCATATAGTCTGTAGTGTCCAAACCTGTTGCAAAGATTCTCAATTTTTTTCGCTAGTGTAACTATTTGCGATGAGTCATTTACGGTTAACTTTAAAATCTCTTTCTTGCCTTGTTCGGATGGATACTCATACTTTTCTTTGAATTCAAATTCTTTGACAAAAGACGAAATTCGGCTGTCGCCCATTAAAGAATCCAATTCTACCCTTGCGTCGGACGCAACATATAGGGATGGAGACCATGGATACTCAAACCTCTTTACACCTCCATCATCTTTTTCTTTTATCCATAAAACTATCCTATCTTTTAAGTGATAGATGTCAAATAACCAACCGTTAGTGATCATTGTCAAGATTTTCACTGAGGGATTGAAGGTAGTAGATTCATCAAGGGGATTGTGGTCTATCATAATTCAATTAATTTAATATGCTTTCTTTGACATACGATCAGGACCATAAATAATGTAATTGTTCAGTTCAAACAGTAATCGGATTTCTCTCTGATGTTTTTTATTCATAGAATTTACTTGTCAACCATGTTAATATATATTACGCAGTGTATACCTGTATTATACAATGTAAATGATTAAATAGTATTTTGTATTATGACGCAGAATAGATTATTTTGAATGGCTATGACAATATCACGCATAAGTCTATTATTGTATGCATCAAGTGTTATAAATGCATGAAAATTTGAAGCTGGTGGTTCGGTGGGACAAGTGTAAAAACTCATACGAATCTATTAAAAATTACATGTATCACCTGTCAATTGGAAGTTAATGCAGCATTCTTTATTTTCCAATCTAGTAGCATCTCAACCGCACGGTTCCCTTAGTTTCAGATTATGCGTCATTTTCACTGTTGGCAAAGATATATGATTTCACATAACGTTATTTATGACAGCAGGAAATTTATGCGATGGGTTCATCGTAAATACGAATGAATGGTAATTCTCATAAAATTATGCAGGTGCAGTCAGTCCTTTTGTTCTTTTGACCATTATTGACCTTATGCTAGTGTATATCAGAGCACCCTGCAATACATATCCCCCCACAACCAGAATAACTGCATTAAGTGGTTTAGAAAAGGTCATCATCAAATTAACATGTGGTGGAGCAAGGCTATTGCCAATAATAATCAAGGTGGCTAACGGAATACATGCAAACAGCGCTTTATTGTATCCCCTCCATATCAAAGCAGATAGCGTAACAAACGATAGTTCCAAAACAATTGCCCTATCAATAAATTTGGGGTTACCAAATGGGATTGCAATTAGGCCTACCGTAACAATAGACAATAAAACAATCAGAGTAGCACGATAATGGGAGTTCATTTGCTTAGCAATTATTTTCTCCATGGGCATAAAAATATTACCAATTTATTATTTCTTTCAAGATGGACTCTATGGGCGCCCTGCCGGTATTGGTTCTCTATAAGGATAGAACATAAAACGAATTGTCTAATTGGAGATTATGAGCTATTAATCTATATTGTATGTTAATCTATATTTTAACTAAATTAAAGCCCATCTTTTTATATCCAATACAAAAACAATAATTAATGAAAAAGTAATCACCATATTGTTTTCTTATAAGGGAAGTACATTATTTGTTGTTTAGAATATCCATTTTGACATATACTACTCAGGCCGCCCTGAATCTTTCAGTTCTCTTATAGTTGGCCTCCATTTAATGGAAAATCTCGTGATTTGGCATTTTATTGTATAAAAATAAATCAATGCACCAATCTCAATTTAATTAATGAATCCTTGTTTTGGTCCCTAAAATTTTCAGCAATACGGAATTAAAAATCATTTCAGTTTTTGCAAAAATACAGAAA
>JACDHC010000272.1 GCA_013821245.1 Candidatus Nitrosopumilus sp. | reverse complement strand
TTAGTGAAATGTGCAGTTTGGGTTACTGCATCCTTAAGTTTCATGCCCGGATAAAGAAAATACGGAACTACAGTAATTGAGTCAACATCCTGTTCTAAACATTTTTTGATTCCCTCCTCTATAAATGGAGGCAAAACCTCAAGAAAACAGTAATCTACATAATGATAATCCGCCTGACTCTTAATTTTAGCGCATGTTTCCATAAGTTCTTGTCGTACTTCAGTCATTTTACTCCCCCTGTCAATTATCAATAATGCTTTTTTCAATTGTGCATCACCCTACTTATTGCGACAGTCAAATCCGGAGGAAATTTTCTTTTAGGTACTATTAAAATACCATTGGAAGCCCTTAATGATGAAGCTTCAGACACACTATAAGTGCCTTCATACTTTCCAACGATTTCAGAGGGATTGGGAACAGCAACACTATTCAAATCTTCTTTAGAAAATAGCAAAACATTCAAACCATTCCCTCTGCAAAATTCATCCAACCCTTTGACAAGTTTTCCCCTATCCAAAGATGCAATCAAATTAATGCTTTTGAAATTCAACTGATTGTCATTTAATACACTAGTTATCCCTTTTTCAATAGTTTCTTTTGTGGTGCTCCAATGTAGACCAATTCCTACAACCAATGTTTTAGGCCTATAGACAACAGATTTCTTTAACAACGTTTGGTTTAAGATTAACTTATCTGTGATTATAAGAGCAGCTTTATAATCATCAGACAAAAGATCACCCATTTCATTTACAATATTAACATTTTTTGGTAACTCACTTAACCCCAGCCAATCTTTTTCCCCAGCATCCTGAAAAACACCTATTTTCTCATTATTTACCATCATTGCACTAATGCTAGTAACATTTTCATAATTATCAATCACCCATCCAAATTTCCGTCCAACTAAATCTACTGCAATAGTGTTATTTACGTCAGCTGCAGTAGTGATTACAGGCATAGAGTTTAATAAACCAGATACCCTGGCGGTGAGTTCATTTGCGCCTCCAAGATGTCCTGAAAGTGTACTTATTGCAAACTTTGCAGAATCGTCAATCACCACTACCGCAGGATCGGTCTTTTTGTCTTTTAGATAAGGTGAAATAAGCCTGATCACAGCACCTAAAGAAAAAACAAGGATCAAGGAATTATAGTTAGAGAAAAGATATCCAATTTTTTGATTTACGGATTCACTAAAGTAGATAGCAGATAAATCAGAATTGGCAAATTTAGATGGTACAAATATATCCACACCATCAAATGCGTTTTTTAGTTTTTTAGCAATTTCAATTCCGTTTTTTGTTATAGCTACTACTGCAATTTCCCTCTTACTTAAATTCATGGTCATATAAATAAGGTATCCTCAAAAACATTTTTAATAATACTATCATAAGTCCGCGTTATAACAATTTCTTTAATTTAAATATGATAGTTTTATAAAACGACGAAAAAAAAATATAAATCAATTCTTTAGTTTGGGTATTTTCCTATAACATTGCCCTCAAAGTCAAACATAATTATATCTATTGAGAGTTTGTTGTTTGAGTAATTGCTTAGTTGAAAGAACGCATATTTGCACAAAAGATCATAATAACCACCTATGCCATTATCGTTAATAATTTCAGACACATGTCTAGCCGTGTTCGCATTTTTAATCAGATCTATGACTTTTTCTGATGCATTGGATTCTTTAGCCAATTTGGCCATAAAATCCATATTGACATGTGAACCCCTTACATGGGTCTGTTTTACACCCATAGCTATTTTGGTTAGTTTGCCGACGAATCCTGCAACAATTGCCTTCTCCGCTTTTTTTTCATAGCATTGCTTGATACTATATCCAGCAAAATCACCCATCTGAACATAGGCATGTTCAGGATAAAGGGCTCCGAAAAGCCTTTTGCAGTAATCCTCACTTCTTCCCCCTGTAGTAAGTACAAAAGTGTGCGAGTTCAAAGCCATTCCCACGTCCAAACTCTGCCTTATTGAGGCTGCAAAAGATGCGGTAGAATAAGGTAAAACTATTCCCGTGGTTCCAAGGATTGAGATTCCACCCATTATGCCTAATCTGGGATTATCGGTTTTTTTTGCAATTTCCTCACCCTTGGGAACAGAGATAATAACGCCTAACCCGTAGTTTTTTGTAATTTGGTCATTGATTTTAAGCACATCGTTTAAGGATTGAATAATCATTTGCATCGGAACAGGATTTATTGCGGCCGCACCTATCTTCAAACCAAGCCCAGGTTTAGTTACTCTCCCAACACCAACTCCACCGTCAACAATGATTTTTCCAATGCTATCGGTAAATTGAACAGTGGAACATATTTCAGATCCATGAGTTGCATCAGGATCATCACCCCCATCCTTAACTACCGCGCAGGTGACAGAATTGTCTTGAAACTGGGTCCAAGAAACATTTAACGTAACTACTTTGCCTTTTGGAAGTGTTATTTCAACACTATCGGTAGGTGTTTTAGATAAGAGTGCCAACAATGCAGCTTTCGTTGCGGCAGATGCAGAAGTTCCGGTAGTTAAACCAGT
>JACDHC010000271.1 GCA_013821245.1 Candidatus Nitrosopumilus sp. | reverse complement strand
AGCCACCAGGTTTCAAAACATGGTAAAAGAGATGATGATAAAGATATCGCTGTATAACCTGTTTAGGAGGCTATAGCGTAACGGAATACATATGATTGAAGGATAATGAATTACGCAACAAAGCAGTTTTCATATCAAAATATTATTGTTGCAGGCCGCAATTCAGAAAATCTATTTCTTAAGTGAACAGAGCCCATAATGGACATGGCAATTCAAACTTTTTGGAGAGGGTATTTCTATTTTTGCAAACAGGCGTTATTTTTCTTATTTTTTCTTTTCCCTATTAGCATATTATTTGACATGGCACTCTCTATGCACGCACTGTATAGAACTATGAGTATATTACACCATCGATTGATAAAATTCCGTCGTTGTGAACCATTACCGCGTAAACCAATGTTTTTTTTCCAAAAAAAACCTCACATAAATTCGGTAGAGTTTATACTTGTCTTGGGTGTTTTTTCTGACTCGGGTGTTTTTACTTCCTGCTTATCTGGGCTTTCAATATAAAAGAGATCATTAAATCATATTTGTCATCCAAACCATTTTCGCCCCGAGTCCATAATTGCAAGATTTTTCCTTGATTTTGTCATGCGCTATCTTTCCCATCATGACAATAAGACGGCCTTGAGGCCAAAAATAGCAAGATTTTATGCACCAAATGACTCTTATCGGATATTTAAGTTAGTTGGTGTTAAGTTTTAATTTTGCAATGCAAAGCAATAATAAAATAACTAGGCAAATAAGCAATAATAGAAGAAAACATGATTAAAATGGAAGTGTTTGAAGAAATTACCCATAATTCGGGTATTAAAGATATTAATGAATTCTTTGAATCAGGAAAAAGAAAAGTAATTAATGTACAATTAGCGACTAATCCTACTAGTAGCAGCAATAAGCCATTTGTGTTCTATGTGTTTTATGAGGAAGGAGAAGAACAAGAATAGGAAGGAGAAAAATCAATTTATGTTGTTACTGTTTTGAATTACTATCCCATGTATTCTCTTTCAGGTCTGTTTAGTGCAATATTTCATGTCCGGAATGTCCTTTTGCCTTTGTTTACTATACACCCTAAATTGATGTACAAACTCCCACCCCCTTGAGTCATTGCTAAAACTTCTCCCCTATATCAACCACTATTGCATATTCAGCATGTTACCCTTAGTTTGGATCTCAGTGCAAAATTGCAATGCGCATTGAAACACCTTTTTGTCCTGAAGGGAATAGAGACAATATTGGCAAAACCAAACCCAAAAGTCGTATCTTTAGCAATATTGATTTGACCTGACACCTGACAATTACGTTTGGTTCAGCAGGTCAGATATATTTGGCAGAATTTTTGCAGCTGATCCTTTTAATGAAAAATCCATCAATCTGCTCAAACATGTTTCTTCAGGATTAACCTCTACAAGGAATGCGTTATTGTCTTTGGCATGGAAAGGCAATGTATTGGCAGGGTAAACGTTTGACGATGTGCCCACTATAAACATAAGGTCGCATGATGACGCAATCTCTATTGCCCTGTCCCATTCTTTTTGAGGAATGGGCTCTTCAAATAAAACTGTGCCCGGTTTGAGTACACTTTCACAATTGGGGCATTTAGGAGGTAAAGCCATATTCACATTCACATTGCCCTCATAACCACATTGAATGCATTTTGCTATGAAGATATTGCCATGCAATTCTATTATATTTTTACTGCCGGCCATTTTATGCAGGTTGTCAACATTTTGGGTCAAAACCCAAGTATCCACCTTTTGACGTTCGATTTTTGAAATTGCCATATGAGCAGGATTGGGTTGACATTTACGTATCAAATTTTGTCTGTAATAATAGAACTCCCAGACTAATGATGGGTTCTCAAGAAAAGATGAAAGAGACGCAAGTTTTGCAGGATCATAGGTTTTCCACAATCCACTATCCCCTCTAAATGTAGGAATTCCACTTTCTTTTGAAATACCAGCACCCGTCAGAAAAACAATCCTTTTTGATATAACCAACAATTCTCCCAGTTGTGCCAAATAATTTGCACCATATGCCATTGCCAATCTCCAAACGCATTCTTTGCACACTTATTTCTTTTTAAAACAATTGCGGCCAGAATTATATCGTCTTGAGAGACGATTCTTGCCAGCCTCAGAGAATTAAAGCCCATTGCCCAATCAAAAAAAAGAGATTGGTTTTATCCACAAGGCATTTTTTATAAAAATTACATAGGTCGGCGGGGCCTGATTGGGGGTTTGTGAAATCACCAAAACCCCTTGCCTTACTGCAAGGAATTTAATCCCATCCAGTCCACCAGTTTAAATCAAGATTAACAGGTGTTAAGTTTTGAACATTAAATTGGTAACAAAAAATTTGGGTCCAGGTATAAATTAAAATAGTCAAAAACTTTCTCACATAAAAATCATCGGATAATAAAAAATCTTCCAATTTGCATAATATTAAAGTTTTTTTTACACCGTTATTTTCAAAAATCAAATGACAAATAAAAATTTTTGTTGCAGGAGAAATTAGAAAAACCAGTTTCTATTGATGAGGTATCATCA
>JACDHC010000095.1 GCA_013821245.1 Candidatus Nitrosopumilus sp. | reverse complement strand
ACACGCCTAATTAACAAAAATTTGAGTTTATTGATAACAAAAATGACGGTAAACATTTTCTTAATTTTTTCTGCACAAAGGGAATTGATGCGATAAAACTAGTTTAAAAACAATTATAAAATGATGTCAATGTGCACTTTTACTTACTAACTTTTTTAGGCTAGGAGGTAACAGATTATTTAAATTGGAATGGGTGCGTTGTTCAATTGGTATCAGATGGGTTGGGTCTTTATTTCATACAATGTGACTCATTTATGGGCACGCCCTGATTTTTTAAGGTGGTTAGTGACTTTATGTTTTTTATTAAATTGATATGGTAAAGAAAAAAATGGATTGCAACATACAAACTCTTTGGGTATTGATAAAACGACTGTCTTTTACGATATGGTAAAAGATTATAATATAAATAAATAGTAAACCAGCGTAATATTTAATAGATAATATGGAACATTCTTGGCAAAAAAGAGATACAGGCATTACAGTAAGAATAATTATTTGTTTGTCTATTCTTACTTTATTATATGTTATTTTTATTACCGTTCTTGCGTATTTGGGTCTTGGTTTTATCCCAATAATGTTGATTTCTGCTACCTTTATTCTTGCTCAATGGTTTTTTTCAGACAAGATAGTGCTTTGGAGTACACATGCTAAAATTGTTACCAGCCATCAATATCCTTCTCTTCACTCTTTGGTGGAAAGAATAGTCTCAAGAACTAACATGCCAATGCCAAAAATTGCTGTTGCGGTAAATAGAATTCCAAACGCTTTTGCCACAGGCAAAGGACCTGGTAGTTCTGTTGTAGCAGTAACTACTGGGTTATTGGAAATACTTGATACAGACGAATTGGAGGGTGTGTTGGCTCATGAACTAACTCACATTAAGAATCGTGATGTAATGGTCATTACACTGGCAAGTTTATTTTCCACAATTGCGTGGCAGATTATGCAGTTTGGATTTTATGGAAGCCTTTACAGTGGGGGCAGTAGAGATCGTAACAATGGTTCTGCATTTTTGATAGTGATACTCGTGGCCTTTGCTACCTGGTTACTTAGTTTTTTTATCATCAGGGCCATATCGCGCTACAGGGAGTATTCTGCAGATAGGGGGGCAGCACAAATGACTGGAAAACCTGCAAAACTCGCTAATGCTTTGATGAAAATAAGTGGAACTATGAATCGGGTACCGACTAGAGATTTAAGGCAAGTTGAAGGATATAACGCATTCTTTATAATCCCTGCTATTTCAAGAAGCACCTTTGCAAACCTTTTTTCTACACACCCTTCCGTAGAAAAAAGAATAGAAAGACTTTTGGACATGGAGGCATCGATGCATTGAAATTCTTCAAACGATTGTTAAATAAAATTGAATCAGAGACTGCTGCTTCTAATGCAAAACATGATGATTCTGACGCTATATTCTCTCTAGCTTCCGCGAGTCTTTTACTTGAAGAAAAGTTAGGTTTGAAGTTTTCAAAAACTGCTGCCTTATGCATAAAGATAATCAACGGGGGCCTTTTTAAAAACACAATAAATGACTGCACTGGTTTGCTTGATGTCTCTAAAGAAGAATTTAAGTTTGATTATAAAATCTTTACCGACTCTTTTGATTATTTATGGATTATAATTAACGGAAAGGATTTGCCCACTAACTCTGATATCATAACAAATGTTGCAGCTGCACTCTCATCTACTGGAGATATAATAGAGGAACATGGATTTTCAAATCAAATATTATCAGCTATATTTCAGTTTAAGTTTTTTGATATCCATAACAACAGTACAATAAACTACAAAAATGACAACAGCTACAACAATAAAAAAAATCTATACCTTATATACAATTATAAAACAAATAACTTTTACCCTTATATACCAATAGATAATGTGTACAGAGATGCATCAAAAGAACTGCAGGTATTATCCATATTAAAAAGTGTGATTTCTGTGGAAGAAGATTTTTCTAAATGGTTTCCAATTAAGGGTATCCCTTTTTGATTTTCGATAACCTGATTTAACCGGAATATCTTTATTTTGTACATTCATCGCTTCATTATTATGTGGTGTTTATAGATGATGGCCACTTTTTCGTCATCAAGCTGTCTTGTTACGTTTCTTTCGCATAGTTATTCAGTGCATTGATGTGAACGATAAAAAAAACGTTAACTCGTCACCTATGGATACGATAATGGAAAAGTAAATTTAACTTGTTTTAGAAACTAAAGATAATCTGAATCCTTGACAATACCTTCCCCTTTAAACAGCTTTCTTGCTTCTTCTAGTGTTATATCCTGACCAGGTATCACTACATCAGATTGTAATATTTCCTTAGATTCGATGGCATTGCCTTTTTCTTCCACAATTATGTTAAGAACTTTAAGATGTCTCTCAAATTCTGCTCTTACCGAATCATCATTCTCTCCACTTTCAAGTAACTTTACAATTTTGTTATCCACTGTGTTTATTTCGTGCATAACATTGTCATCCACTATGTATTGACCATAGCCTAATATTCTAACGACGATTTTTTTTTCTTTATTGTTAATATTATTGCTCATGTTTATTTACCACAATTTTCTAATTTAACTTTGTTCTTTGATTGCCAAGGTAGTTCTTTATTGATTCGTATTTTATGTTACACTTGATTTTAGTTGTGCTAATTCGTCTTCTACCTGATTCTTTATTTCAGTTTTTTCCAATTCCACTTCTATTTGATCTTTATTGTTTGTATAGTCCATCAATGATCCGGAGTCAATCATCTCATCAATGGCCATTGCTTTGGATTGCATTGCTTCTGTTTTTTCCTCTGCACGGCTTATTGACATTCCTATATCCGACATCTCTTCTGATATCCCCGTAATGCTTTCTTTTATCCTTACTTGGGCTTCTGCTGAAGAGTATTTCGCTTTTATTATCTCTTTCCTTGATTTAAATTCTTCAACCTTGGCAGAGAGTCGCTTTTCTGCGTTTTCTAATTTGTTTTGTTCGTTTTGTATTGTCATAATCTGGGTGTCTAGCTCTTTTATTTGATTAAGATTGGCATTTTTCCTTTCTAATGCAAGTCGGGCTAAATCATCTCGACCTGCTTTAACTGCTGATTTTGCTTGTTCGCCCAGTTTATTGATGTTTTCCATTATTCTGGATTTTTGCATTTCCAGTCTTTTCTTGGAAGCAACTACTTCTACTATATCGCGCCTTAATCTTTGAATAAGCTGTGCTTGCTTTACTGCAGAATAGTCTAATGCTTCGTTGGGATCTTCATGACTATCTATAACTTTATTTACTTTTTGCTTTATTAAATTAACAAGCCTATTAGAGAAACTCAAATTTATCTAAATATATTATACAACAAGTTGCTTTAATATTTTTAATATAAAAGAAATGCTTAATAAATTTGCTATTAAAGGCCAACGGTGGCATTGTCCCTTTATCTATGTGACTTTTATTTTCAAAATAGCGGGTTTTTATCTATAAGTTAAGCATTTAAACTATGGGATTAAACCAAAACTGTAATGTTACACACATCTTTGCATAAGATCAATAGTTCATAATTTACATTTATCTGCATTATAAAAAGGATTTAATACATTAATAAATTATATTGCTATTGTCTTAAAACTAATATTCTTTATTACTGAAGTATGATAGTTTAGATAAAATATTGCTAATGCTGATAAATTACGATAGTGAAGAAATAAATGGTAAATAGGGTAATAATCATAGGTCTTATCTTTAACCTTGTCGCATCATTATTAATGGCATACGGAAGAATATTTCGAAGTAAAGAAACCATAAAAAACGAATCGAAAACAAAAGGGGGACATAACCCTTTTGAGGAAAAGCATAGACTTAAGGAAACAAGGATTGCTCAAGTAGGGACCATAGTTATGGTTATAGGATTTGCCATTCAGATTGCAGGTAATGTTTTTTCTCAATAATGAGACACAATATTTTCTTTAAAGCCGAAATAAACTGATTTATGGTCTAAGGTTACCATCACAAAAAAGATGAGAAATTTATGTATTGGGCATTATTTTTTTATCATAAAATGAAAGCCTATGATATAATGTCAATAGATGTTGAAGCTGCAAAAGAAAATGCCACAGTTACAGAGATTGGCACAAGACTGATTTTGCGTTCAATTAATGGAATGCCAATAATAGATGATGACGGAAAAGTCATAGGAATATTAACTATTATTGATATACTACGCGCCATCAAAGACAATAAAAATATTGATACCCTTAAGGCGGGTGACCTTATGACACGAAATCCTACAATTATAAAACAGGAAACTGATATTATGGATATTATCGATATTCTCGATAAAAAAGGCATCGAAATGGTGCCTGTGGTGGATGAAGAAAAGGATAGTAGGATCATTGGCGTAGTTTCAAGAAAAGACATCATAGAAGAGAAATTCAATGAGCGGTTTGTCACTCTAGGCATGAAAAAAACGATTACAAAGAATCTCGGTCAATAAATGAAACTATTATTATAATTTTGAAATCTGCCTATTGAGCGTGAAACTCCATATCGGAATATTATATACTTTTAAGCCTCAAAATACAACATCAAAATGATTAAACTTTTAAAACTAGGCCAAGACAAAATCAAAGTTGATTGATCGACGGAATTGCCTTCTTCAACTTTGGAAAGAAACAAAGACATATCATGGTATGGTATTAATCGGCTTAATCGTTTTCGGAATATGCCAAATCAATAAACAAACTGATGTTACAACACTCATTAAAACCTGGATAAAAATAAGTAAAAACTTGAATCCCATCAGGTAAGAATATAAAACTTGTAACTAGGTCCATTACTTTTAAGCATGAAATCTAAGACTGAATACCTTACAATAAACACTAAGACCAGATATGCATTTGTAAATATCACATCGCAGGTTAGAAAAATAATAAAAGAAAGTGAGGTTAAAGAAGGTCTTTGTTTGGTAAATTCAATGCATATCTCATCAAGTGTTTTTATAAATGATGATGAGACTGGTTTGCACAATGATTTTGAGAAATGGCTTGACCGCCTAGCACCACATGATCCGATTAATCAGTACAGACATAACGATACAGGGGAGGACAATGCAGATGCTCACCTAAAACGTCAGATTATGGGAAGGGAGGTAATTGTCGCTATAACTGATAGGGAATTGGACTTTGGGTCATGGGAACAGATATTTTATGGCGAATTCGATGGACAAAGGAATAAGAAAATATTAATTAAAGTAATTGGGGAGTAAAAAAGTAAAAGACATTTACCCAAACAAGCAAATAATGCATATGCATCCGGTATTGACAACAATAAGGGAAGACAATGCGATATAAGCAATTAAAGTAAAATAAAATACATTCCTATCACTATCTAGGTATTATGTCGAGTGAATAAAATCCGAATTGGTTGAACAAAAAACCAACAATAAACGACGCGCATATTTTTGTGCTTGATTTTGCTATCTATGTGAATTTAAAAAAGTTTATAAAATCAAAGTAAATTTTGGTTCAGATGAATTTAAAGGATATTAGAAATAGAATCAATAAGAAAATTGACGGAAACTATAAAGCTCGCCAAAAAGTATTAGGGAGAGTCAAAGAGATGCTCGATATAGATTTTAATAAAATATCTATTTACAGAGGAGAGATTAATATAGGATATCCTACTAAAGACAACAAAAATAATGGCATAGAAGGACATGAGAAAGACAACATATTATTAAAAATAGAACTACCAACATCTTTTATAGGAAAAGCTAGGTATTACTATAAGGATATAGATATAGATTCACTCCCCATCGAGGAATTAAATAACCTTGAAAATGATTTAGAATACATTTTGGACGAAATAGAGAAAAACACTGATAGGATTATTCCAAAAAAATAATTGAATAGGATACAAACAAACCTGCAGTAGCAGGGGTTAATTGTTATATGTTTTAATTTAATGGTAAATCTTTCTATTATTATATGGGGCATATAATTAGCTACTATGCATCCATTATCTTGTAACTATGACAGACTATAATTTAAATTCCTTCAAATGATTTAATACGGACTGTAATTTTGATTGAAATTAAAATTCTTTTGAAAAAATATAAAAACTTGATTGCTATAGATAACATAAGCATCGAAATTCATGATAATGAAATTTTTGGTCTTTTAGGCCCAAATGGTGCGGGAAAAACCACCTTGATTCATATCCTTGCAACGCTAATAAAGCCAACCTCGGGAACGGCTTCTGTAAACGGATATGACATTTTAAATGATTCTTCCAAAGTTAGATCAAGTATAGGTATTGTCTTTCAAGCCCATAGCAGTGACAATACACTTACGGGATATGAAAACTTAAATTCATTCATTATTATAGGACGTTCCTCCATCTTTTCGCAAAAAACGGATAGACGAGGTATTAAGGTTAATAGGCTTAACAACTAGAAAATACGATCAGGTTAAGAAATATTCTGGAGGTATGCGAAGACGCCTTGAAATTGCCAGGGGTTTACTTCATAAACCAAATGTAATTTTTCTAGATTAACATACTCTTGGTCTGACCCGGCCAGCAGAGAGGTATTGTGGGAATACATCAAAAGATTGGCAAATGAGGAAAAAATCAGTATAATCTTAACTACTCATTATAAGTAGGAAGCCGATATCCTGTGCAACAGAATCGGATTTATAGATAAAGGTAAATTATTGCACTCAATTCCCCTTTAAAATTAAAAGAGGACCTTGGTGGAGAAATTATCTACCATAATACTAGGGATGGCGGGAATCTTATCATTTAAAAGGATGAAATCTGTCTAGTGTTGTGGGATCCAGAAATTTTTAATTAAACACAGATTGGATGGCACAGATATGTATTTTTTTTGTTTGGCACTTCTTGAATGAGTCACATTATTTTAATTCATCTTTTATTTGCTTGAACAGATGGGCAAATTATTAATATTTTCATTCCTTTTTCCTTTTCTCCTTAAAAGAAGGGAGGCTTTCTATTGTTAATTTTTTCGTTATCTCTTGACTAATTTGTTTTCCTGTTGTTATTTGATTTCACATTGTATGCTTTCGTTTACGAAATGCTATATCACAAAAATTATCATATTGAATTTTTAATTAATCTGATTCCTCATATAAATTAATATTGTTATTTTGGGTATATCAAAATCTTTGTTGTGATGCATTATAAACTCCATAAGAAGATAATCTTCTTAAGAGCACCTGTAGGAAATACGTATGATTATCTTCTTGTCTTCTGGTTTGAAAATACCCTTCTATGAGAAGTGGCACAATATCCACAATATTCTAAAATACCTGCTTTACCATGGCACATACATTCACACTTGGTTCCCGAAGAAAATTTTTGTTTCATATTTGTTCTATATCTTTAGGTCTTATAACAATATCCCAAGATTTAGCCATAGATTTTTTGGCTATAACATAAGACAAATTCTGGTGCACCTGCAAAAAAGAAGAAAAAAAAAACAAAAGAAATTAGTTGTTTATTTGATGTTTTATTATTTGCGGGCAACTTTTAATAATAGCGATAACTGTTCTTATCATTATTTCCAATATCATGCAGATATACTAGATCTCTTGCGTAATTACTACCAAACAGCTTTATGGCCATCAGTGCATCAATTGCTTGTCCTCTCTTTGCTTTCATGTGACAGGTTATCCAAAAAACCAATACTCTTCAAATCATTCAC
>JACDHC010000094.1 GCA_013821245.1 Candidatus Nitrosopumilus sp. | reverse complement strand
CTTTTATTGTTTATTATAGTGCATTGGTTCTGAGATACATTACTCAATAGTTATTGATTTGTCAATTGAATCAACTAATGTATACTTGATTTAAGTATTTTGAATCCATTATCATATATGCCGACAAAAACCGGGTGACCCAAGTCATATCCAATTTGGTAAGCAATTCCATAAAATTCATCCATAAGGATGGAAAAATCACAATAGGGGTTGATATGACAAAAAAGACAAATACTGATGGCAATGACACCAAAATAGCCATTATTGAAATCAGAGACACAGGCACAGGAATAGATAAAGAAATATTCCCAAAGTTATTCACAAAATTCACAACAAAATCCTTTCAGGGTACGGGATTGGGACTGTACATATCAAAGAACATTATAAAGGCTCATAGCGGACAGATATGGGCTGAAAACAATAAAGATGGGGATGGGTCTACATTCTCCTTTTATTTGCCTGTTGAGGGTTGATTGTATTTTTTACTCAATTTTTTTAAAGTTTAACCTACGCCGCTTGGAGGTTTGTGTTCTGAATGCTCTAATTTTATGTGCTCTTCTTTTTCATCGTTAGTATTAAAGGTAATTCCGCATTGCTCACAGGTAAATTGTGGAGGTCTTGCTTCGGATGAGGATGCTTTGGACATATTCAATAACAGTATGTATAACGCATATTATAGATATAAGGTTTGTAAAACACAGATAGGATTAAAATTAAGCTTAACACACAACAGTAACCAACAGAGAAATGATTTTCTAAAGATAGCATACTGATACAAAAATGTGGTGCACTTGCCAAACCAATCATAACCCCTATATTATAAATATTGGTAAAAAAGGTGGTGTCAGCTCTTTTTCTTGACAGAAGGCATGCCGCTGAGGAACTAGTAAAGAGGTTGGATGGTGTCGTTAACAGCATTAAAAATGATGACCGAGTTGTTTTGGCAATTCCAAGAGGGGGTGTTATTATAGGGGATGTTGTTGCGTCTCATCTCCATTGCAACCTTGATATAGTAGTTTCACGCAAAATCGGAGCAGAGCTTAATCCAGAACTTGCAATTGGGGCGTTAATGCCTGACGATAGTTATTTTATTAACGAGCGAATTACAAAAATTATACCGGTTTCTCAAAACTATATCGATAATCAAATAAAGCAGGAAAAAGAGGAAATCGATCGGCGATTAATCGAGTTCAGGGGTAGCAAAATCTATAGCAACAAGCTACATAATAAGACCATAATACTTGTAGATGACGGCATAGCAACCGGGGCAACCATTATTGCAGCGTCACAATGGATAAAGAAAAAACATAGTTGCAAAAAACTAATTATTGCTGTGCCGGTTGCACCCGCCAGAGATGAAACTATCGATAAACTCAAAGAGATTGCAGATAAGGTGATTGTATCATTTATGATCGATGACTTTTCTGCTGTCGGGCAGTTTTATGATAATTTTGACCAGGTAAAAGATCAGGAGGTCAAATCGATAATGAGAAGATATGGCTATAATATCCTTTAGGAAATTTCCTTGATTACACTAATAACTAGCAAAAAATTGTGCAAATTAACATTTACATTCTTCCATTTCGACATTGCTTTTGGTTTGTCTTTTACTCTTTTTTGTCAAAGATAATGCTGCATTGTGCTGCGCCTTTGATACTTTCGGTATTACCCACTTTAATTTGCCAGGATTCGAATTTAATGGCCGTGTTAATCATATTTGCTAGACCCACAACTGCCCGGTTGCAACCAGATAAATTTGGATGTTTATTTTTCAATATATATGCATGTGTATATGTGTAAATCCAATTTATCGACTTTTACTTATGCCATGTGCGATTAATTTAACAACAAACTTCCATTTGGAGTTCTTTTTGAATTTAAATTCGCATAACGTCAATAATATGGCTAAAAAGCTTGCCTTACAACTTGTGAATGTGAACCCTGTTGTTTGCTTTTCCCTCTAAACTATGAAAAGCACATAAAAAAACAATGCATGGTTTCTTTTGAATATGGATACAAACTTGTTGCTGATGGCAACCAATTGCAGATATATTCTTTCATTATAGTTTGAACATACTGTTTTTTGATTTGTGCTTAAAGCCGTTAGCCAAGGTATAACTTCAGGTTAGTGTTTTTATTTTTGATTTATATACCGCATTCATTTTTAACTTATAGTTGAAAGCAAACTTTGTATATTCTGATTTGAATCCCTGTGGCGGCGGCGAGCGATTGACGCTTTTAACGATGCAAGCCGTATTAGATATGGGTTTTGATATCGACCTCACTACACTTGATATACCTGATATTACAAAATTAGAAAATGCTTATGGAAAGGATATTGCTTCTGCCATCAGAAGCGTAAAAAAAATTAATGTTTTGCAAATATTCGATGAACAAAGTATCCGAAACAACATTGAGAAAAACAATTATGATTTAATAATAAATACCAATGGCGACATAGCCCCTTATTACTGCAGATCATTATCAAAAAACAACACTATCACCTATTGCCATTTTCCTTCCGCAAAGTTCTATATTCAATCTGGAGATAGGGTCTATCTAGAAAGGCACCTTAAAGTGAATAGAACTTTACCCCCTAATACTTCTTCCAATGATAATAAAATGTTGGAAAAACATCATTCCAATGTTAAAGCATTTGATGGTTTTAACCTGCCAAATTACCTCAAATGGCTAAAAGATGTGTATGATAACATGATAAAAAATTCAACCTTATTGACTAATTCGGAATTTAGCCGAAGAGCAATCTCTGAGGCATATGACATAGACCACGTTTTAGTTCTCAGCCCGCCTGTGGATATACAATCATTTCGTGATTCTGTATTGTCGCCCTCATCCTCAAATGATAACGGCGAGGATAAACGAGAAGATCTTATTGTAGTTGTATCCAGAATAGATTCGTCAAAAAGAGTTGAAAATGCAATCAAGTTCGCCAAATTACTAAAAGAAAAAGATATTGGAAAAGGAATGATAATCGCTGGAAACCTTGATCCTTATAACTATGACTATTACCTTTACCTGAAGAGAATGATTGTTAACTTTGGCTTAGTTGATTATGTTAAATTTGAAATTGATGCCAGCTTTGATAAACTCTTGTCAATTTTGAAAAAGGGTAAGGTATACTTTCATCCAAGGGCGGGGGAGCACTTTGGGATGTCGATAGTGGAGGCCATGAGCGCAGGGTTAATCCCGATTGTGTCTGATGTTGGTGGGCAGACGGAGTTTGTTCCGCCTAAATATCATTTCCACACCTTAGAACAAGCAACTCAAATTGCATCATCTGCTTTTAATGCCCCATCTTCTGAGCGTTTTAAAATAAGCAACTCTGTAATCAAGTTCTCAACGACAAATTATATAATAAACTTTCAGAATGTAGTTAATAATATGCTTGTAAAATAATTAAATAGTGCTTGATTTTTTTTCTTTTTATTTTTTCAATAAAATTGACATGTTTTATTTTATTAACGGGTAATGTTATTGCAATGTGCAAAATCGTAGAAATAGATAAACATTTTTTTTAGCGTTAAATGTTTTAATAAAAAACATAATGTAAACTCACGTATTGTTGTGTTTGGCAAATAACATATTGTTTTGGTACTACATTTGTTGAGATTTGTCTTTACGAAGTTTGTTGTTTTATGCCAAAGAATAAGTGACAGTATCTTTTATACCCTAGCCATATTCAAGAAATTGTCACAGTTATAAAAAATCCAAACCGTTTTGACAATAACAGTGTCAAATAAAGCACAGGAGTATTTAGTGGCAATGGTTTTTTTAATATGGTATGTTACATTTTAGGGAAAACTTTACTATTTATCGGTTACACCAAAAAAAAACAGGAGATAAAAAGGAACTAATGTTTTTAACTACCACTTATTGGAATGGATTTATTTTTTCTATAGTCTCATCAAGTTCGGTTTTTTGCTCCATTTCACCGGTGTTGGCAGTATCGTTTCCGGATTTGACCTCTATTTCTTCTATGTTTGCACCCCTTAATTCTGCTCCCGTTATATCAGATCCTGTTATATTTACACCAGTCATTTTGCCTGCTGATACTTCGGCATCGGTTACCTCGCCATTGGTCATGATGCCATTTGTTATTGCTGCTGAATTTATTTTGCCGCCCTCTAGTTGTGCGACCGAAGGTTTACTGCCATTTTGTAGAATTGCAGTTCCATTTTGCGAGGTGCTTATATCTGCATTGTTTATTGTAGCATCAGTAATATTTGCCCCCGATAGTTCGCCACCATTTATTGTACTATTTTGTATTTGACCGTTGGTCAGGTTTGCTGCAGTTATATCTCCTTGAACTATGGTTCCCTTTGATATTTGCCCAGCATTGACTTGGGCAGAAACCAAAATAGGCGACATTAGTCCTACCAATACCAATTCCATTAAAAAAGCAGTAATAATGACAAAAGTTATTGGAAAATTCTCATTGTATTTTTTTATACTCATAGCGTTTTTTTGAGGAATATATTATTTAAAAGTTTAAAAAATCTGTTTTGATCTTTTGTCTTAGTAATTATCTTAAATCTTACTGCCGTTTCAATTAGCTTTGGATTGGTTTCAATTGTTTCGTATGCATTTTATTAGTCTCATTTTAAATAACTCTAGGTATGCCGCATTATGTGTTGTGAGATAAATAAGGCATTGGCGTTGCCTATTAGTTGCATATTTTTTGGGCATTGTTTTTAGTATGAGTGATGGGATTGCTAAAAGTGCCAATCCATATCACACCTTGCGCTTTAAGATTTGAGAATCAAGGTTCGAGAATAATAAATTAAAAAAACCATCTTATAAAACAAGACACTAAAACAAAAAAGAGTAAAAAACATTACCCATATCAAGCAATTTTCTGAATTTGACTTTGGCCAGCAATTTCTTTTTAAAGGCTTTTTTCCTTAATTTTTTATCGTTAAATGGATAACAGGAATGCTGCACGCAATGTCTGCATTTTATTTAATATGTTTTTTAGTCAACCAAGTCAATATATCAAAAAAAAAGATTTCTTTAATTGACAATTACATTTTACCCTACTTGTCATTAACAAAATCTGGGGGAAAGATTAAAGTTTTATAAATCCAAAGGGTTTTTTGCACACAAATGATCTATTGAATTGTCATAAAAGAACACTATTTCGAATACATCCATATAAGGATCAATGTGACAGACGAAAAAATACTAATGCCCAATAATTTTAAGTATTTGTGTAATGATGCTGTTATGATCAGCATCGACCTCCATGCTTATTAATAAAAGGTAATCATCATTTATTGGCAGAGTTGCCCTTTTAATTTTTTCATATTCTGCCATTGCATATTTTGGCCTGCCTGTTTTAGGTGATAATGCATCACGTAGTCCCCATCTTCCTATTGCTAACTGAATTGATTTTCGGGTCTCTTCTGGCGAGAGATGACTAGTTATCCCTTCCCTCATTCCACCATACAAGGTCTCACCAGTATCATCGCATATACCAGCAAAACGAATCTTCGGATCTAGATCTAAAATATCTTTGCAGATTTTATCATAATCCATGTTTCGCACTTTAATAATGTCAAAGGATTCTATTAAACATTTATAGTGGTGTTATTAGATGGTATATTTTTGAATTGTCACTTGACAGAAACATTTGTCTACATTGATTGAGGGGAGAAAATCTATCAAATATTGAAAGATACCCCATTGTAATAAAAGATTATGGTGTTTAGTTTAGTTAAAGTTCAAAAAGACAAATTCCAGAATAGGCAAAAATATCTCTATGAACATTGTTTTTGTCAAACCATAATATAGCACATTATGCCTTTAGGCTTTTTCTATTTCGTTGTCATGTTAAAGAGGAAATTGCCTCATCATCATCATCCTCCTCCTCTTATTCTATTTAAAAATGACAGTTTTTTATCGATTATGGTGGTGGTTCTTGCATAAGACTAACTTATATTTTTTGATGTGTAGTTACCACGTATTGCATTTCTAAATACATATCATACATTGTTATGGAAATTTGTATTTTTTCATATCCATATTAAACCTCTGGTACAAAATCAAAACCTTTTAATAGAAACAACCAACAAAACATAAAAAACCCTAAAACACTATAAATTATTTTTTATTTTCTTGTTCATCTATCACAATCATTGTCAGGGTGGAACGGACTTTGTCGATGTGTTTTAGGTTCATTTTGATGATTTTTCTCAATTTAAACATATCATCTGATGAGACTCTCACGATAATATCATAAACCCCAATAATGTGAGTCACTTCCAGTACTTCCGGAACTTGTTTTATTTTTTTGATTATATCGCCCTCAGCACCCAAATCACAGTTTAATAATACATAGGCAGTTGGCATGAGGACTTTAGATGAAATAAATTATTAAACTTTTTGCAATCTTTGATATTTTTTTTATAAATGTTGTTTATGCTACAATATATGCAATAAAACAAACAGTTTCCAAGAATATTCAGAATAATAATATTATGTAAATATAATTTATTGAAAACAATATCAATCAAAAATACAATACTCAATGGATGAGAAAAGACAATCAAGTAATAAGGGAGGTTGGACCCGATAACAGATTCAATACACAAAAAAACAATGGCGCTAAAATATCTATAGCCATGATTGCCAAAATGGTTTTATCGTTTCATAAAGAATCTGATGGATTGTCAACAACTAAAATAAATATTTTATAATTTCTAACAAATGAATAAATGAGTACAGTTATAGGCATATAAAAAATCCTTCAAAAGATATTGGATAAAGAGAAAAGTTGGCAAACTATAAACAATCCATCAAAGTGTTTCCTTAAAACAGAAATAAATATCGGGTCATGCTATCTTGCCTGTTTTAACGATTAGGCAAAAGTTAGGATAAAAAGTCAATATGTTAATTTTGTATGCACCATTTCACCTTTTATTTGGAAATAACCATGTGCGAATAGAATATGGATTAATTATCACTATCCTTCTTCTTCCAATGGTCTTTTAGAATACTTTATCTTCAAAAGTAACAGATACGAATTCAATGCTACTGCTGTTGAATTACCTATTATTATAACAAAATCATTTTTTCCTATTCCATAAACAACCCATAACGAAAGGCCCACAATCAAAACTATTACGAATCGTATTGACAAATCATCAGTATCCTTAGTTTTTAATGCTTTTCTTATCTGTGGAACGGCACTTGAAACTGCAAAACCTGTGGCCATAAAGCCAATAATTGGCAGTAAAAAATCCACCATGCGCAATTACATTAACATTACTCTTATTTATAGTGAGGAACTCATCATGTACTTTTTCCAATCGGCTAATAATCCAAATGCAGGACTGTTCCCGAAATATCTTTGGCGTCCTACAAAAATTATAATAAAAGCGTAAGTGGTTGTGCGTATAGCCAAAAATTTAATATTACATACTAATAACGTTAAAAAAAAGAAACCGGAAAACTATGAATCTTAACTTGACTCTAGTTTTTGCTTTACTGTTTGGGCAGCCTGTTGGATGCCCTGTGTTATTTTGCCCTCAGCTTGGCTTCCGGAAAGGAAATTGGCAATCTTGCCTGTTGTTGGCAGTTCATAGTTTATGGTATGCGTAACTCGTGTAGAGTCGTTTCCATTGCTTTGGAACTCTTGTGTGCTTTCCCATTTTTGGAATGGGCCCTCTGTTTGCCTTGTGACCAGTCTTTT
>JACDHC010000093.1 GCA_013821245.1 Candidatus Nitrosopumilus sp. | reverse complement strand
AGTGTACATTGCCTACAATTTAGAAAAAAAACGAAATGTTAAAAGTAACCGATCCCCTTAAGGCAATAAAACTCCAATTGCTAGCAACAAGAGTATTGAGATGATAATCAATGCAGTAACTAACAAGGTAAAATACAAAATCCGTGGGTAAATACAATTTGCATATTAATGCAAACAATGTTAATGGCATCTTTTAAGATGATTACAAATCCATGCCAACAGCAAATTAAATATCACATGTTTTTGATGCGAATATCCATTCTCATTATTATAACTACGGGAATCAGGGTAATAAACGAGGTTCCCGTCTAAAATCAATTATTGGAATACTAGCAGATTTTTCTTTTAAAGATATCAACCGCAGGCTATTTTTTTAGTCTACGCTTAGACTTTAAGTTCTCCAACCAGAATCTGTATCCCAATTGTTCCAAAAAAAGGCCTGTTTGAATATCAGAATCCCTAGATTTATTTATCAAAGTTTTACTAATCCTCAAGGCAGCACTGCGATTATTACCGATTGTTTCTGCTATAGCAATACACTCTGAAATTAGCTTTTCTTTTAAAATTAGTTCTTTCGGTTCTGAGCCGTTGTTGAAGGATTTTCCTAAACCATAACCACCATCGAGATAAACAACTTTATCAACTAGTTTCATGTTATGTGCCTCTTCTGCAGTAACTATTCGCCCTGTAAATATCATTTCTTTAGCTTTTGACACACCTACAATCCTTGACAGTCTCTGTGTAGATCCCCATCCTGGAGAGATACCTATTTTTACCTCTGTTTGGCCGATTCTAGCATTGCTTGACGCTATTCTCAAATCACATGCCAATGAGATTTGACAGCCACCACCTAGGGCAAAACCATTGATAGCAGCAATCACCGGTTTATCTGAATTTTCAATTTTATTGAGAAGATCGTGAACGTGGTTGGCATAGTCTATAGCTTCTGATGGTGACATTTTGACGACATAGTTCAGGTCACCCCCCGCACTAAATGACTTTTCGCCCTGACCAATTATTATTATTGAATAAACATCTCCATCACAAAAAACCATATCCATAATGTTCTTAAATTCAGTAACTAGGTCATAATTGATAGCATTAGAGACACCTGGCCTGTTTATTTTGATTATTAATATGTTTGATTTTTTTTCTGTGATGATATATACCATTTATTTATACAATACAAGACAGATTAAATTAAAATCCATGCCCATCAGAGTAGAAAACGCACATATCAAAAAAAAGCATAAGAATGTAAATTGTTGTGGATACACACCACAGAAAAAAATTTGTGATGCATCATTTTGAATTGGTCGCTTCAAATATTCCAAACATATTGTTTTCACTATCCAAACATACTGCAATAAAGCCCATTTCTGTCACTTTTGTTTTTGGCATCATCACCATACCGCCAGATTGCTCTATTTTAGAAGCATATTCATCAACAGATGAAACAGTAATGTAATTTGTAATCGTGTGTTGAGGGGATTGGCGTTTCATCATTCCACCCCCTAATCCAGGATTTCCTTCATCGTCCCGGGTCTCAAACATATAGTACTCTTGTTCGGGATTTTCCTTATCATCCCATTTCTGTATGTTCCATCCAAACACTTGCCTATAGAATTTTTGTGCCCTCTCCAAGTCGTCTGCTGGAATTTCAAAATACTGTACAGTTGGCATTTAGAAAACATCCCCCTTTATTTTAGTTGATTGCGTTTTAATCATGGACACTGATATACAAATCATGGTTTAAAAAGTATGCAAATAGGGAAAAAACATGGATCCAAGATTAAAGGCAAGTCAATGATTCAAATAAACAGTACAGAAATAATAGATATAGGAAACTCGAGCTAAACCACAATCATTTGACATAGAACTATTATTGAGAAACCAAAAAACTTTGGATTAGTGTTTTTGCACCCTTTTACGTATAACAAAACCTTATTGATTGTATAACTCATGTCCTTGGATTTTTCTTCTGAAACTAGGAACAGTACAAAAATTCCATATGTTATATAGTATGTTCTTAATCTATTATTGTAGAACATGAAGTCAAAAAACAAGGATGAGTCACAAGAAACAGTACAGAAATTTGATGAAATTGAGAAAAATCCAATTGCATTGTCCGAAGATTATACTAAACAGATTATAGAACAGTTAAATACAGATATTGCAAGTCACTTCATAACCTTTTATCAATTAAAAAAGCAGCATTGGATAGTAGAGGGTCCAGATTGGAAGCACATAGCTGCAGCCTTAGATGAATATGCAAAAACAAATCTTGAACTTGCCGAGGAATTAGCTGAACGTATAACTTTGATTGGAGGCATACCGGTATCAAATCCATCACGATTTGAGGAATTATCTTATGTGCAGTTTGAGGGAGAAGACAAATACGATCTTAGAACCATGCTAGAAAACGATTTAAAGGCAGAACAAAAATTAATCACATCAATTAGGGAAAGGATTGACTTTGCAAAAGAAAATAGAGACCATGGAATAGATGATTTACTTAAGGATGTTTTAGAAGGTCATGAGGAAACTGCCCATGAGTTGCATCATTATTTGCAAGGTGAAAGTTTGGAAAAGAGCATATAGAATCCATTAGAAATTAACAATGAGGTTGCCAACATAGATATAGTACAATATAATTTATTATGCAGTTCCCATCACAACAATGATCTTTAGCAATAACTTGGAAAATAACACATGTAAAAATTCAAATCCTACTATTGATAGGGGCAGAAGCGAACCGTTTTAGGCAGGGATTAACAAATACCATATTAATTAAGAGATTTGATAATGTTTGACTAAAGACGGGTAAAACCAAATTTTTTTGTGTTATTAGTTACCAACAGTAGAGATGATTTTATACAATGCTTATCAGCTATTTCACAATCATCACCAGTTTCCAGAAATTTATCAACTATAATTACGATCAATGCTTGTGGCGCATATTGGGACGCATAGCAATATTAGCAATAGAAAAAACAGGTTTTGATTGGCGACTTCTCACAAATCGGGATTTTCACCTGAAATTAGCAGATAGGCCGATGAATTAATGGTCATAACTACCATGGAAATCGGACACATACAGCTGGATAGTAAAATCAAAAAATTTTCCTTGGACGCAGTAACTATATTATTGGTGCGAGATATCGGTATTAACCATATTGATTTGAGATATTGATAAATAATAGAAAAAAGGATATAAAAGAATAGCAAACAGATGTCCTCACCAGATAAAAACGGCATCCCAGTTTGTAATACTGATATGGACAAAAAAACTGCAAAACACACCTCAGAAAGTATTGGCAATAAAGTTGATTCCATGATCTTGGGCATGCAAAAAACAAACCTTGTCCAGAATTCCTAAAAATATAGAGGCAAGGAACCAAGTCATAAAGATTTTAGATTTTATTTAGATTTCGTTTACACCTTTTTGGTGACTCCAGCATCCTCTACTTAGTATTTAGAATTTTCATAATTCTTTTTACTAATTCTTTATTTTCAATTGGTTTTTGCATAAACAAATCTTTATCCAGTTTGATAAATTCGGCCTTTCGAAAATGTTCATAGTATTCCTCACTCGCGGTCAAAAAACATATCTTTATTTTTTTATCTATTTTTTTTATTTCATTGTGAAGATCAAAGCCATCCATTTTTGGCATTTTTATATCAAATAACGCCATATCATAGTAGTTTGGCTTAAAGCTAGATAACGCTAGCAAGGGATCATTAAAAGTGTCGACTCTAAATCCCTCTAGTTCCAAAATCGTATTACATGCAAAAGTAAGGTCAGGTTCATCATCAACAACCAGAATTTTTATTTTTTCCATTTATGCCATATACCCCTTAAGCCAAATTGCCCATATTCTCATTTTTGCTCAATGGTAAAATTATTGTAAATGTTGCTCCTTTTTCATTTTTGTTATTTCCAGCCCAAATCCTACCGCCATGCGCTTCAATAATACTTTTTGAAATATATAGACCAAGGCCTGTTCCAGTAATAGACTTGGTAGTAAACTTTGTAAATAGCCTTGGAAATATTTCCTCATGGATTCCAATTCCCGTATCTTTTATATCTATAATAACCTTATCTCCCCCATTGTCTTTATTATCTTTTTCACCCTTGCTTTCTTTTCTTATCGTACTAAAGATTGAGTCTGATTCTTCAGTAAATTTAACTGCATTGTCCAACAAGTTTGAAATAACTCGAGTCATTCTTTCTTTATCCATCCAAACAAGAAGATCACTCTTTTCTCCAAGAAATAAATAGGTAAATTCAATGTCTTTTTTTATGGGTAATTTTCTTGTTTGTTCTTTATATTCTTCCGCTACGGAAAAAACTAAATCGGCTATATTAAGAATCTCCTTTCTTAATACCAATCCCTGACTTTCAATTTTTGTAATGTCCAGTATATCACTTATTAGTCTATTTAGTCTTCTAGCATTTCTCTGGATTCTTTCAACTACCTCCTGCTTATCGGGGTAAAATGATAATAAATCTGCAAATGCCAATATTGCCTGCGTAGGTGTCCTGAGTTCATGAGCAGCAATGCTAATAAAGTCATTTTTTAGTTTGTCTAAATGACATAGTTTTTCATTGGTGGCCTTCAGGTGTTTTTCTTTATGACTTAACTCTTCTACGGCTTTTTCAAGATCTTTTGTTTTCTGCTTTACTATCTCTTGTAGATTTGTGTTTGCATATTCTATATTTTGTCTCATTTTGTCAAATTGAAATGCCAAATCTTTTATCTCGTCATTATGACGATTCTTTTTTCTGTCATCATAATTGTTAGAGGATTTATGATTGTTAGTTTCCTTTAACGTGGCATCAAAATTGCCATCTGATATTTCTTTAGCTGCGTTTCTCAGCTTTACTATAGGGTTAGAAATTGATTTTCCCACAACTATAGACGAAACAACAATCAAAACAGTAATTATAGCTACTGTTAAAATGATCAAATATTTTAGACTATCAAGTGGGGCAAAAGCCTCTTTCTTGTCTATTTTTATCACTAACCCCCAATCGGCAGAATCAAGATATCTTGTTGCGGCTAAAACCGGCTCCCCTCTATAGTCCATTGTATCGGTAATAATTGTTTCTTTTTTTAAGATTGTTGCTTGAACTATTGGTGTGTTGACTTCATTTTTGCTTACCTTAAAATTCAAAGGGGCATCGGAAACAAATCTTAAAGAGCTAATTAACAGCACATCACGGTTTTTGTCTTTTTTTGCCACATAAAACTCACCAGTTTGTCCTAAACCTTCATAGTTCTGAGACGCAGTAAAAAAGTTACTTGTTGCATCGGACTCAATTGCAGCTACTCCAATTGTCCTACCGTGAAGTATCAATGGACCTGTGAGATACTCCCTAATGGCGTTTGGGTCTTCCTCGTCTTTGAAGATGATTGTTACGTCATTATGTTTTAGTCCCCTTTGAAAAAATTCCTCATTTGATTTGTTACTGCCTAATCCTGATTTATCAGTAGACCCGACTACCTCCCCATTAACATCCAAAATATAAACATCTTTGAAACTATTTATCTCGGATTTTGCAGCATCTAACAACATGTTTATGAATTGGTGTGAGTAACTTGAATTTTGTTTGTTGTAATTGTCCAACTCCACTTTTAACTGGACTCTATTTGTAAACATAATCAGTCTTTCAATGTTTTGATCCAGCATATTTTGGACCCTATTCTTTTGGATAGAAGCAAAAGCATCCAGTTTAACTAGATTTTCCTTTTCTATATGTCGCTCTATTTGCAAATAGGTTATTAACGCAAATATAAATAATGGAATAAGGGAAACAGATAAAAATACAACAATGATCTTTGTTGTAACTAGCACATCATTTGTGTAACCTAGAAGTAGTTAACTTTTTTACGCGATACTTTTATCTTTTAATTTTATATATATCTGTAAAACAAAAGAACCAAAAAGACATTCTGTCAATTGAAATTCTTTAGTGTCATTAAGATTGTTATTGAAAAAAAAGATTAAAAACACAAAGGAAAGTATCACATTCTATAGATAGTAACGCAAAGGACTTGGGAATTATTGAGAATGTATGGAGGTGGGTAGAGAAGCAACAGTACTCTTAAAATAACAAAAGAAGACGTATTGGGTAATACGCTTGTCATTGGGATTTATGAGATTAACATAGCCGTATCACACCCTATCAACAGAATCAACAAAAAGTATTCCACTAGGTACCTCTGGACATGATTCAGAAGGAGCAGAAGGAGAAGATCAAGGAGTAATAAAAACAACCTAAATCTCAAAAGAAAAAAATGAAATTTAATGTATTTGAAAGTACACAATCAGAACTGTGAGGATTACACATTGAATTATCGGCGTATCCTCAAAACCCAAGATAAGAAAAAGAGAATGATGATATATTTTTGCATGCCAGTCAATAGTGTAACCGTATTTTTTTATAAATACTGTTGCTACTAAAACCTATTCAAAAATTTTCATCTTTATATAATGCTTTTCTATTATCGATTTCTTTGAATAGTGTATTGGACCAAGATGAAAAGGTATTGGAAAGAATGTTTCCAAAGGACATCCGTCCAAAGGTATACCCAAAGGAAACAAGCCCCATTGATAACGACGGTGAGGGAATTGATGATATACTAAACAGCAACATTTTCAGTGTGATGTTAAACAGGCGTTCTCAGAGAAAGTTTGAAAACAAGGAAATAGAAACATGGAAAGTTGAAATCATTTTTGCCGCAGCAGATACAGCGCCTACTGCAGGGGGTTTTCAGGGATTTGAGATTTTTCACATCATAAAAGAGGAACTAAAGGAAAAATTGGTAACCGCTTCAAACAAACAACCATATGTTAACGCCCCTCTGGTTCTGGTTTTTTGTATAAATCCATATAGAATCAAACTAAACTTTCCCGAAAATATCATACGCAAATTCTCACTCCAGGATGCCACCCTTGCTGCAGGCTATGCACAATTATCAGCCCATGCCTTAGGATTGAGCTCTATATGGATAGGCATGTTTGACGAACAATTGGTAAAAAACATCATCAAAACAGATCTTCAACCTTCTTCAATATTATGCATTGGATACCCAAAGAAAATGCTGCTACCAAAACCAAAGAGAAAACTAACAGATTTGATCCATACGGTTTGATTTGTTTAAAAACCATCATTACAGTGGAAAACAAAATTTCGTATTGTTCATCATCACGGTCCATATCGAATAGAATGTCCATGTTTTCTGAAAAAAGATCATTTATGCGAGACTTTCCTGCAGATTAAAAAGTTTTTAAATGGGCATGGATTGCAAAGACCTTGACTATAGACGTAATGTAAATGAATAAAATTCTAGGAAAAAATGATATTCCTTCTACCAATCTTCCTGGTTCGTATATCGAGCCCATGTCCATATTGAGACGGTATTACTCTTTTTGAATCAGCACGATAAGGCATTTGTGTTATTGAAATAATTAGACCAATAAACACAAGTATAATCAATACACACTATACAGAACAGCAGTAAATATTTTTTTATATTTTTATATACTATGTATTAAAAATTTAGAATAATGCATGATTTTATCAAATTTATCTGTTATTTCATAGCCTAAGGCTCTGTTCACTTAAGGATTCTAAAAGAGCATTTCCTAACTTTATCTGATGGTTAATGTGGTATATAGATTCATTTTCAAACCAAATCAATCTTAAATCCACAAAATTAATTTGTTTTC